>JAHDXX010000003.1:0-18645 GCA_023384025.1 Sphingomonadaceae bacterium | reverse complement strand
GCGTCATGACATAGACCACGCGGGCATGCTGGATCGCCGACAGGCGGATCGCATTGCGGCAATAATCGGCGAACACCAGAAAGGTGCCGCCATAGGGGATGATGCCGCCATGCAGCGCCATCCCGTTCATCGCGGCGGCCATGCCGAATTCGCGGATGCCGTAATAGACATAGCGACCGCCATAATTGTCCGGCGTCAGCGGGGCGGTCGAGGCGGTCTTGGTGAGGTTCGAACCTGTCAGGTCAGCCGAGCCACCGACCAGCTCGGGGATTGCCGCGGTCAAGGCGCCCAATGCCATCTCGCTCGACTTGCGGGTGGCAACCTTCGGCGGCTCGGCAACAAGGCTGGCCATGTAGGCCTGCGCCGCCCCCTTGTCTGCCGGCAGCTCGCCCGCCATCCGGCGCGAGAACTCTGCGGCTTCGGGGTGCGCGGCAAGGCGCGCTTCCCACGCGTTCCGGGCAGTAGCGCCGCTCCCGCCAAGCGAGCGCCAGTCGGCCAGAATATCGGCCGGAACCTCGAACGGCGCTGCGCTCCACCCGAGGTACTCGCGCGCGGCGGCGATTTCATCGGCACCCAGCGGTGCGCCGTGGACATTGTGACCGCCCTGCTTGTTCGGTGCGCCCTTGCCGATCACCGTGCGGCAGGCGACCAGTGAGGGGCGCGGATCGGCGGCGGCTTCTGCCAGCGCGCGCGCGATATCGGCGAAGTCGTGCCCGTCACACGACGTCACGTGCCAGCCGGTTGCGGTGTAGCGCGCGGCGATATCTTCGCTGGTCGACAGGTCGGTGTCGCCATCGATGGTGATGCGGTTATCGTCCCACAGCACATTGAGGCGCCCCAGCTTCAGGTGCCCGGCGAGGCCGATCGCTTCGTGGTTGATGCCTTCCATCAGGCACCCGTCACCCGCGATCACCCAGGTCTTGTGGTCGACCAGATCGTCCCCGAAGGTCGCGTTGAGGTGGCGCTCGGCCAGCGCCATGCCGACCGCCATGGCCAGTCCCTGGCCCAGCGGGCCCGTGGTGCATTCGACACCGTCGAGCTCGATGTTTTCCGGGTGCCCGGCACAAGGGCTGCCGAGCTGGCGGAAATTGCGGATGTCATCCATTGTCGGCGCGGTGTAGCCGGTCAGGTGGAGCAGGCTGTAGATCAGCATCGAGCCATGCCCCGCACTCAGCACGAAGCGGTCACGGTCCGGCCATTTCGGCGCGGCGGGATCGAACTTGAGGAACTGCGACCACAGCACGGTTGCAACATCGGCCATGCCCATCGGCATGCCGGGATGGCCCGAATTGGCGGCCTGGACCGCGTCCATCGACAGCGCCCGGATTGCATTGGCCATCGGGGCGAGGCGGACGGGATCGAGGCTCATGCGGACAGGCTCCTGCCAGAATAGGGATCGCGCGCGCGATTCGCGCCGCTGGCGCGTCCTTTGCGGACAGGGCTGGCAAGGTCAACAGCGGCCGCCCCAAGCTTTTCCCCATGCGAGGATAAGGCAAGTTATCAACAGGGCGGCCCAACCCTTTGCAGCGCTTGGCGCATTGGCTATTTCTGCGCGCTATGGAGCAGGACCGTATCGAACCCGCCGTGCAACGGATCGAAGCCGCGCTGGCCCGTATCGCGGCCGTGGCTGATGCTGTGCCGGCACCGCGCGGGGACAGCGCAGGCGCAGCGGAAAGCGACAGCGCATTGCGCGAACGGGTCGCGGCGGCGCTGGCCGATCTCGATGAACTGATCGGGCAGATCGAAGCATGAGCGAAGTGCGGCTCTCGATTGGCGGCAAGGCCTATACCATTGCCTGCGCTGACGGGCAGGAAGACCATGTCTCGCGGCTTGGCGCGCTGGTTGATGCCAAGCTCGCCGAATTCGGTCCGAACCGCGCGCCGCAGGAAGCCCAGAACATGCTGTTCGCAGCGCTCCTGATCGCCGAAGATCTGCATCAGGCCCGCAATGGCGCGATGGCGCACGAGGAAACGCTCGACAACCTGCGGCTCGAACTCGCCACCGCGCAGCGCGAGCGCAACGTCGCGATGGGCCAGCACGACCAGCTTCACAACCGGATCTCATCGCTGGAAACCGAACTCGCCAACCTGCAGAGCGCGGCGCAGTCAGCCGCTCGCGAGAGCGACGACATCAAGGCCGAACTGGCGCGGACGAGATCCGAACTGGCCGATGCCGAGCAGGTCGAGGCAGAATTGCGCGCCGGTCTGGCTGGTCTGGCGGAAGAGCGCGACGCCTTGCAACTCGAACTGGACGATGCCCGCGCGACTGGCGGGCATGGTCCGGCAATGGCCGGGGCGACCAGTGGCTCGGTAGACCCGGGCCTCGCCCCGGCGCTGGAACGGTTTGCCGAAATGCTCGAAAGTTGTGCCGACAAGCTTGAGAGCAAGCTGGCGAGCGCCTAGATAGGACACGGCGGGACTGCCCGGCACGAGCCGTTTGAATATCCCTGAGGCTATAAGCAATCCTTGGGAGCTGTCCCTGCCCTGGCAAACGGGTTCGTCCTGGGGGCTGGGGTAAACGGCGCCCACCTGACGTTGAGGCGTCAGAGGATTTCCCGGAGAACGACCCATGGTGGTTCCGCCACTTCCTTTTTTGCCCTACCGCTTCGCTGCTTGAGGGCGTTTTGTTTTATTCCTCGCTCATGCGACTCTATGGTCGCGTCGCTGCGGGCGGGCGGTCGCCCTTGCGGTCCTGCGGACCGATGCTGATTAGGACTTCGCGCGTGACGAGCAAGGCAGAACTGCGCCAACAACTCAAAGCAGCGCGCAAAGCACATGTGGCGGCTTTGCCGGAGACGATCCTCGGGCTGCTGTTCCGCCAGCCCCCGGCTCCGCTGCTGAAGCAGATCCCGGAGGGAGCGACCATCGGACTGTACCGGGCAACCCCGGTCGAAGCACCCGCTTCACGCTACGCGGCGCATTTCCTTGAGGCTGGGCACCGGATCGCCCTGCCCCGGTTCGCCGACCGCGCCGGGGCGATGGAATTCGCCGTCTGGTCCGACCCGTTCGGCGACAGCGACCTCGAGCCGGGGCCATACGGCTTGCTCCAGCCCGGCCCGGAGGCAGACACTGTCGTGCCGGAGGTGCTGTTCGTGCCGCTGGTCGGCTTCACCGCCGATTGCCAGCGCCTCGGGCAAGGCGGCGGGCACTACGATCGCTGGCTGGCCGACCAACCCGATACCCTCACGATCGGCCTCGCGTGGGATTGCCAGTTGTGCGATAGCCTGCCGCTTGAGCCGCACGATGTGCCGCTGCGGGCCGTTGTCACCCCTACGCGACTCTACGGAGTATCCTGATGCGCACCGAACCGACCTGGCGGATCCCGGTGGGCCTGCTCGGCCTGCTGGTCGGGCTGATCGTCTACGGCGTGATGGTGGCCCGTTATGTGCCTGAGCTGATCGGCAGCTGGCCCGCGCTGGCGCAGGCACCGGTCTACCTCGTGCTTGGCCTGATCTGGCTGCTGCCGCTGCGCCGGTTCCTGATCTGGATGGAGACCGGCCGCACCCGCTAGCGCGGTTGCGCTCGCCCCAGCCGCGCTATAGCTTCCCCGAAAAGGGGATCGATCATGAAGAAGCGGCTTGGCTGGGGAATACTGGCGCTCGTCATGGTGGTTGTGGCGGGGTTTGCGCTCGGCCAGCGCCAGATCGGCGAGCGGCTGTTCGAGCGGGCAGTTTCGACCACGGTCGGCGTCGACCGCACGGCGTCCCTCCCCGATGGCCTGCACGCCTATGTCTGCGGCAGCGGTTCGCCCATGCCCGATGCCGAACGGGCCGGGCCATGCATCGCCGTGCTTGCGGGCAAACGCGGGTTCGTGTTCGATGCCGGTTCCGGATCGATCCGCAAGCTCGGCCGCATGGGCTTCCCGATGGACCGGCTCGACGCCGCGTTCCTGACGCACCTGCATTCCGACCACTTTGACGGCCTGGGCGAACTCATGCTTCAGGCCTGGATGGCTGGCGGCCGCGACACCCCGCTGCCGATCTACGGACCGGAAGGGACCGACCGGATCGTGGCAGGCTTTACCGATGCCTACACCATCGATCGCGGCTACCGCATCGCCCACCACGGCGAAGCGGTCGCCCGGCCCGGTGGGTTCGGGGGAGAAGCACGGATCGTGCCGATCGAAGCAGGCGGGGTGATCATTTACCGCGACAGTGACGTGACCATCCGCGCCCTGCCGGTCGACCATGCCCCGGTTGACCGCGCGCTGGCTTACCGCATCGACTACGGCGGGCGCAGCCTCGTGATCAGCGGCGACACGGTGAAGTCGGACGCACTGGCCAAATTCGCCAAGGGCGCCGATGTGCTGTTCCACGAAGCGCTCAACCCGCGGATGATCGGGCGGATCGGCAAGCAGCTGACCGCGCGTGGCAATCCCGATGCGGCCAAGATCATGGCGGACATTCCGGATTATCACACCTCGCCCGAAGACGCTGCTCGCGTCGCCGCCGACGCTGGCGTGCGCGAGCTGGTACTCTATCACCTCGTCCCCGCCCCGCCGGCGCGCCTGATCGAACGGGTGTTCCTCGGCGAGACCCGCGATCATTTCGACGCGATCACGCTGGCGCAGGACGGCATGCTCGTCAGCCTTCCCGCAAAGGACAAGGATGTGATATTCGACGATTTGTTGTGAGAATTTCCCAAGTGGCGCGAGTGACGGGGCTCGAACCCGCGACCTTCGGCGTGACAGGCCGACACTCTAACCAACTGAGCTACACCCGCGCAGCCACTTGGGAGCCGCGCCACTAAGGCAGGCTCGCGAGGCTGTCAATGGCCCAACCGCGCAATTTTCGAACAAGGCTTCACGACCCCAAGCGCATGCCCTCCGCAGCCCTTCGTTAACCATATTTTCGGCTCTTCCCGCCACAGGGGCTCGACCGGTCCACCACGACCGGAACGGGGGACCGATGACGAAAATCCTGCTGACTCTCGCCGCAGCCACGCTGGCCGCCGGTGCCACTGCCGCGCAGACCGGGGTGGAAATCTCGCGCGCCGTGTTCGTCGAGCGCAAGGCTCCGGTCGCGCCCGGCCGGATGGCGCTGTCGCTGGAGCCGGCTGAAACGCTCCGGCGCGGGGACGTTGTCGTCCTCATGCTCGAATGGACGGCGCCGGGCCGACCAGACGGATTCGTCGTCTCCAGCCGCGTTCCGCGCGACCTCGCCTTTCGCAGCAGCGGCGGGATGAAGCCCATGGTCTCTACCAATGGCGGCAAGACCTGGGGCGAACTCGGCACACTTCGTGTCGGCACTCGCAAGGCAACGCCGGAAGACGTGACCCACCTGCGCTGGCATGTCAGCGACGCCGAAGCCGCCCTCGGCCGCGGCGTGCTGACCTACAGTGCGATCGTGCGCTGATCAGCAGTTCTCGTACTTCCAGTTCCGCTTCTTGCCCTCGGTCAGCCATTCGATCGTGGTCGCAATCCGTCTTGCGCGCGTATCCTCACGCTTTGCCCCGGTGATCCATTCGAGATATTCGCGCCGGTGTGACGGGGCGAGCTTGTCAAAGCTCGCCTGCGCTGCAGGATTCGCCGCCAGCGCCTCGGCAAAGTAATCCGGTACGGCAATTTCCGGCTTCGGCTGCGGCTTGCCACGCCCCTTGGTGGCGCTGCCATGGGTCAGCACCCGATCGCGCGCAGCATGCAACGCAGCAATAATCTCCGCCTCGGGCGGAATCTGCTCGAAGCTGGCGATCTTTCCGTAGCCGCCCATCCCTTCGCTGGCCTGCGAATCGCCGTGGATCACCAGCGCACAATGTGCCTTGAACGCGGCAAATCCGGCGACGTTCTTGCCCTCGACCAGCAGGTGCGGGAAGCCCCACTTGATCGCCTCGGTCGCCCCCGGCAGCGCGGTGTGCGCCAGTTCGCGCAGGCTCGTGAGGATCGGCTGCGCGAACGGCGCCGCCTTGGCGATGTAGTCGTCTACGCGTGAGTCCCTCTCCATGCGGAGAGGCATAGCAGATCAGCCAACCAGAATCAGCGCCGGAGTTTCCAGCAGGCGCTTCAGTTCCTGCACGAAGCTGGCGGCATCGTGGCCGTCGACCACGCGGTGGTCGCAGCTGATGGAGATGTTCATCAGCTTGCGCTTCTCGATCCGCTCACCTCCCATCCCGTCGGGGACGAACATCGGGCGTTCGATGATCCGGTTGGGGCCGATGATCGCCACTTCCGGGCGGTTGATCACCGGGGTGGTCGCCACCCCGCCGAGCGGGCCGAGCGAGGTGACCGTGAGCGTGGAACCGGACAGTTCCTCGCTGGTCGCCTTGCCGCTGCGCGCCGCCTCGGCCAGACGGCCAATCTCGGCGGCGAGTTGCCACAGGTTGCGCACCTGCGCATCGCGAATCACCGGCACCATCAGCCCGCCATCGGTCTGCGCTGCCATGCCGAGGTGGACCGCACCGTAGCGGGTCACCAGACCCGCCTCGTCATCGTAGCGGGCGTTGATCATCGGATACTTGGGCAGCGCCTTGCAGATCGCGGCAATCAGCAGCGGCAGCATGGTCAACTTGGGCTTGCTACCGCGGGCATCGTTGAGCTGGGCGCGCAGCCGCTCCAGCTCGGTCACGTCGCATTCCTCGACATAGGAGAAGTGCGGGATGTTGCGCTTGGCCTCGGCCATGTTCTGCGCAATCCGCTTGCGCAGACCAATCACGCGGACCTGCTCGTCCGCCCGCGCCTTGCCTGACGGGGCGAATCCGCCGCCTGCGTTGTAGGCGAGGAAGGCGTCGAGGTCAGCATGGCGAATGCGGCCATCCTCCGCCGGTTTCACTTCGGCGAGGTCGATCCCCAGATCGCGCGCCCGCTGGCGGACGGCGGGGCTGGCAAGGACTTTCACATGTCCCCCTCCCATGGGGGAGGGGGCCGGGGGGTGGGCTTGCGACGGCGCGGGGGTTTCTACCGCTTCGACCAGGGAACCCCCATCCCCAACCCCTTCCCCCATGGGAAGGGGCTTCTCAGGTTCCGGCGCGGTTACTTGAGGCTCAGATTCCGCAGGTGCTGCTGGTTCAGCTACGGCCTCCTCGACCGCCTCCCCTTCCCCCTCAATCTCGATCACCACCAGCGCCGAGCCGATCGCGACCATGTCTCCGACTTCGCCCGCCACTTCCAGCACCGTGCCGGTCACCGGGCTTTCCAGCGGCACGGTGGCCTTGTCCGTCATCATGTCGACGAACTCCTGGTCTTCCTCGATCCGGTCGCCCGGCTTGACGTGCCAGGCGACGATCTCCGCCTCGGCGATGCCTTCGCCAATGTCCGGCATGTTGAAGATGAATTTCGCCATCGCGGTCAGTCCTTGAGGAGCTTGTCGATCGCCTCGCCGATGCGGACAGGGCCGGGGAAATAGGCCCATTCGAGGCTGTGGGGGTAAGGCGTGTCAAACCCGGTGACGCGCTCGACCGGGGCTTCGAGATGGTAGAAGCAGCGCTCGGTCACCAGCGCGGAAAGTTCCGCGCCGAAGCCGCTGGTACGGGTTGCTTCATGCACGATCAGGCACCGCCCGGTGCGCTCGACCGAGGCTTCGATCGCCTCGATGTCGAGCGGCACCAGCGTGCGCAGGTCGAGGATATGGGCATCGACACCCTTGGCCGCGCAGACCGCTTCGGCCACGTGGACCATGGTGCCATAGGCGAGGACGGTCAGCGCATCACCGTCGGTCACCGTCCGCGCCTTGCCCAGCGGCACCTTGTAGTGCCCTTCCGGAACAACGCTGTCCTTGTGCCGCTTCCACGGCTCGACCGGCTTGTCGTAGTAGCCGGTGAACGGCCCGTTGTAGATCCGCTTCGGTTCGAAGAAGATCACCGGATCGTTGTCCTCGATCGCGGAGATCAGCAGGCCCTTGGCATCATACGGGGTCGAGGGGATCACTGTCTTGAGGCCCGCCACATGGGTGAACAGCGCCTCCGGGCTCTGGCTGTGGGTCTGCCCGCCGAAGATCCCCCCGCCAAAGGGGCTCCGCACGGTCAGCGGGGCGATATAGTCACATGCCGAGCGATAGCGAAGCCGCGCCGCCTCGCTGATAAGCTGGTCCAGCCCTGGGTAGATATAGTCGGCGAACTGGATTTCCGGGACCGGGCGCAGGCCATAGGCGCACATGCCCACTGCCGCACCGATGATCCCGCATTCGCTGATCGGAGTGTCGAACACCCGCTTCTTGCCGTGCTTGGCCTGCAATCCCGCGGTCGCACGAAACACGCCGCCGAAATAGCCCACGTCCTCGCCCATGACGATAACGTCGGGATCGCGCGTCATCATGATGTCGAGCGCATCATTGATCGCCTCGATCATGTTGAGGCGGCGCTCTTCGACAGCCGTTTCAGCCACTGCTTCCACCGGGGTTTCGCTCACATCGCCCATGGTTCGACCCCCGGCCACTTGATCTCGCGTTCGCGCCGCGCCTGCTTTGCCTGCTCTTCCAGATGCCAGGGCAGTTCCTCGTAGACGTCCTGGAACATGGTGCGGAACGGATGATGCAGGCCATGACCGAGAATGCCGTTCTTCTCGGCTTCCTTGGTTGCTTCCTTGACCCGTTCGGCGGCAACGAGGTCCATCGCCGCGTGGCGTTCCTCGTCCCATTCACCGAGCGCGATCAGGTGGTTCTTGAGGCGCATGATCGGATCGCCCAGCGGCCATTCGCTGCGCTCTTGCGCGCTGCGGTAGGCGCTGGGATCGTCGGAGGTCGAATGGCCCTCGGCGCGGTAAGTGAAGTATTCGATCAGTGTCGGCCCGGCGTTGGCGCGGGCGCGGTTGGCGGCCCATCGCTGCGCTGCGTAGACCGCCAGCGCATCATTGCCATCGACCCTCAGCCCGGCGAGGCCATAACCCACCGCTCGGGCAGCAAACGTGGTCCGCTCTGCGCCGGCAAATCCGCTGAAGCTGGAAATCGCCCACTGGTTGTTGATAACGTTGAGGATAACCGGTGCATTATAGACCGTCGCAAAGGTGCAGGCGCTGTGGAAATCGCCCTCTGCGGTACTCCCCTCGCCGACCCAGCTTGCAGCGATCCGGGTATCGCCCTTGATCGCGCTGGCCATGGCCCAGCCGACTGCCTGCGGGCACTGCGTTGCCAGGTTGCCGCTGATCGAGAAGAAGCTGTGCTCGCGGCTCGAATACATGATCGGCAGCTGGCGGCCCTTCAGCTTGTCGGCCTTGTTAGAGTAGATCTGGTTGATCATCTCGACCATGGGATAGCCGCGCGTGATCAGGATGCCCTGTTGGCGATAGCTGGGAAACACCATGTCGTCGCTCGCCAGCGCCATCGCAGCAGCGACCGACGTCGCCTCTTCCCCGGTGCACTTCATGTAGAAGCTGGTCTTGCCCTGCCTTTGCCCACGGAACATGCGCTCGTCGAACGCACGGACCTGGGCCATGTGGCCGAGCATGGTGCGCAGGGTTTCGGGATCGAGCTTCGGGTCCCACGGACCATGCGCCTGATCGTCTTCGCCCAGCACCCGGATCAGGTCGTGGCACAGCGCCATAGTCTCGCGCGCTTCGCACGCCTCGTCGGGGCGCTGTTGCTGCCCGGCAGGAGGAATTTCGAGGTGCGAGAAGTCCGCCTCGTCACCCGGGCGGAACCGCGGCTCGGGAACGTGAAGTTCCAGGGCGGGCTTGTTGTTGCCTGCGGGCCGGTCGGCCATCATGCGCTCTCCCAGCGGCAAAAAGCTGCCGTTGCTTTCTTACAAATGCGCGCACTTTTATTGCGCGCAGCGGAAGCGGTCAAGCATATGAACCCATCGCGGGCTATACCGCAACAGGCGCCTTGATCGGCGGGTGCGGCGTGTAATTATCGACCACGAAGTCGTCGATCCGGTAGTCGAAAATGCTGTCGGGCCGCCTGACTATTTCAAGCCGCGGCTGGCCCTGCGGCTGGCGCGCGAGCTGCTCGGTAATCAGGTGCTCGTGATTCAGATAGAGGTGCGTGTCGCCGCCCATCCACACCAGCTCGCCCGGCTCGAGATCAACCTGCTGTGCGATCATCCGCTGGAGCAGCGCCGCCGACCACAGGTTGAACGGCAAGCCCAGCGCAACATCGCAGCTGCGCTGGTAGAGCGCGCAGTTGAGCCTGTTTCCGGCAACGTGGAACTGGTAGCTCTTGTGGCACGGCGGCAAGGCCATCCGGTCGAGCTCGGCCACGTTCCACCCTTCGATGATATGGCGGCGGCTGCCGGGGTTGGAGCGGAGGCTCTCGACCACCTGCGCAACCTGGTTGATGCCCTCGCCGCGCTCGTAGAGACCATCCTTGCGATAGCGCCAGGTCGGCCAGTCGACCCATTGCTTGCCATAGACCGGGCCGAGATCGCCCCACCGCTCCGCAAAGGCTTCGTCCTCGGCGATGCGCTGGACGAAGTCGTCAAGCGCAATAGCCTCGCCGGTTTCCCTGACGTAGCGCGCGTGCGGCCACTCGTTCCAGATCTTGACGCCTTGCAACACGAGCGGGCGGATATTGGTTTCACCGGTGAGGAACCACAGCATCTCGCGCGTCGCGGTTTTCCAGTAGACCCGCTTGGTGGTGATCAGCGGCATCGCGCCGTCGGCAAGGTCATAGCGCAACATCGCACCGAAGACCGAGCGGGTGCCGATCCCGGTCCGGTCGATCCGCTGGCTGCCGCTCTCCCAGATCTGGCGCATCAGGTCGAGATACTGCCATTCGGGGTGGTCGGGTTCGGTCCTGGGCATGGGAATCGCGGGCGTGAACATGAATGTGCACTAAAGCATCGCGCCGAAAAGTGGGAACCGGTTTTCGGCTCATAGCGACGCGAAATGAAAAGTCCGCATTTGCCCGCTTGCCACCCCGCGCGTCGCTCCCTATAGGGCGCGCCTTGCCTCGACCCGCAGGCCATCTGGCCAGGCGGGAACGACACGGTCGGGGAGTAGCTCAGCCTGGTAGAGCACTGTCTTCGGGAGGCAGGGGCCGGAGGTTCGAATCCTCTCTCCCCGACCAACGTCATTCGGCAAAGATTTCACACCTCCCCTTATCGCTGATTGATCGTTGCGCTGTCACCGGTTCGTTAACCGGTTTGTGCCACAAGCGCCCCGTGGACGGAGACAAACAGACGGCGCTTCTCATGCGTGGAAGCACGCCGATGTTTCGGCAATCGGGCTGGCGCGCGCAAGCGATCCTGGCCTGCTTCGTGCTGCTTGGCCTGATGATGACCGGCGCCAGCCTGTCAGCCTATCGATCAGCCGACCAACGCACTGCCGTCGAAGCGCTCCAGGCGCGGACCCAAGGCATTCTCTCGGCCTCGGCCAACCTCAAGGTCGCCGTACTTAATTCCGCACGGGGCGAACGCGGCTATGTGCTGACGGGCAACCCCGCGTTCCTCGAGCCCTATGCCGACGCCAAGCCCGAAATCCGATCCGGCCTTGCGCGCCTCCACAAGTTCGCCGGGTCACACGCGGCAGACGGGGACCATGTCCACAATATCGAAGCCCGCCTGCAGGACCTCGCCAACTGGCAGGAAGGCATCATCGGGCTGAAAAGAAACGGCCATCACCAGCAAGCGGTGAACCGGATCAAGAGCGGTGACGGCAAGCGGATGATCGAATCGGTGCTCGACGAACTCGCGCATGTCGAACTCCACGCCAAGGTCACCCTGGCCGCGAGCACCCGCGAGGCAAGCCGGCTGTCACGCGCCAACGAACTCTATCAATATGGTCTGACGCTGGTCGGCCTCATCCTCCTCATCATCAGCGCAATCGCCACGGTGGCCGTCCGGCGCTCGATCGATGCGGAAACCCAGGCGCGCGACGAACTGCAGCGCCGCGCGATGACGGACGACCTGACCGGGCTGGCCAACCGGCGCGAGCTGCTCTCCTCGCTCGAACGGGCCATTGCCGCCGCCCGCCGCAACCGTCGCCCGCTGGCACTGGCCCTGATCGACATCGACCACTTCAAGCGAATCAACGACAACCACGGCCACCCCGCCGGCGACGCCGTGATCCGGCGGATCGCCATGCTGGCGGTAGACGTCATGCGCGGCCAGGATACTGTCGGGCGACTGGGGGGTGAGGAATTCGCCGTGGTCCTGCCCGATGCCAGCGCGCAGGATGCGCTGGCCGCCTGCGAACGCCTGCGCGAGGCCGTGGGCACGACCGACCTGGAAATGGAAACCGGGCACCAGATCTACATTACCCTCAGCACCGGGATTGCCGTGTTTGACCGGCATGACAGCGCCGAAACCATGATCGCCCGCGCCGACGCCGCACTCTACGCCGCAAAGCACGGTGGCCGTGATCAGGTCAAACTGGCCGCCTAGGGCACTGACCGACCACTCCGGACGCCCTTAAGGCGGGGCTCCAGAATGGCCGGGACGTGCCCTAAGGCAGTTTCTCGACCGTGCTTGGCATGACCCTGATCCTGGCACGCGCCTTGGCCAGCCACGCGTCGTAGAGCTGCAGGTCAACGAACAGCGACGGGTTTTGGACACCATTCTCGACGTCCCCGCAGCCAACCCCGCCCGAAACCAGTCCGACCTGCACCAGACGCTTGTCGGGCAATTGCTGGATCACCGGCCCGCCGCTGTCGTTGCGGCAACTGAACGTGCGATTTTCGCTGCTGCGGGATGGCGGCGTCGTCGCGCAGATCTTCTTCAGGATATCGCGGTACCCTGCGATCTTCCTGCAGTCGGATTCGCTTTTCGCGACCATCGGCGCAATCTGCAGATCGGCCTCGGTGAACTGCGGCCCTTCGTCGGTAAATTCGTGCCGCTGCCCACGCTTCACGACGCCGGTGTAACCCCACCCGAGCACTGACATCGTGCTGCCTGTCCCGACCCGGCGCAGCGCCGGAATATCGGCCGGAAGATCGATCGTACGAAGCTGGACCGCGCCGGTCTTCGGCACGATCCGGACCAGGGCGATGTCGTCCTTTTGCGAACCCGGCCTGTAGCCTGCATGCACAAGCACAGCATCGATCCGGTAGATCGCCCCCGGCTTGCTCAGATCCTGGGTGCCGAGCTTGACCTCACGCGTGCGCAGAACCTTTACGCCATCTACCGGAGGCTTGGCGACGCAGTGTGCCGCGGTCAGGATCACGTTTGGCGCAATGAGCGAGCCCGCGCACCGATGGTATCGCTGGAAAGGGGCCTGCCGGTAAAGCATCTTGCCTGCTTCACCCAGTTTCCGGTCATCTTCGATCTGCTTCTTGCTGTAGGTCTGGTTGGAAAAGATCTGCGCCTGCCACGGCGCAAAGCCCTTCGCGACCTTGGCCCCGCCGCCGACCGCGTAAGCACGTCGCCGCTCGACGTGGACGTCGTCGATTGCCATCTCCCAGTCGCGCTCCATCCGCGGGACGGTGATGTTGCGGCCTGACAGTGCGCTGCAAAGCATGCGTTCTGCCGGCGTTACGCACTCGGGGCCGCCGCCGTTGCGTTGCACCTCCGGTGAGAATATGGCCGGATTGATCGGGTCACGGGCGCGGATCGTGAACCTGCGATGCCGGCCCTCTTGCAGTTTGAGCGTTACTCCCCCGCCTGCCAGCAATTCGCCAGGCTGGACCGGCGCAGCACCTGGCGGTGCGACCACCATCGCCGTGACAGAGTTATCCGGAGCAGCGATCAGCTGATAGATATACCAGGGCTCGTCGCTTGTATTGCGTACTGCGGCGGCAACGTCATCTCCGACAAACAGGTCATCGGTATTGGATTCGCCGCTTTCCGGGCATTCGCGACCAACTTCTTCCAAGCACAACTCGTAACGGCCGAGCGCAGAGAAACGCGACAACATCGACAGCGCGCGAACCCGCACAATGCCGTTCAGAGCCGCATCGAACCGGTCTGCCAGCAAGGGATCATCGAGACTGCCAAGCGTGATCGGCCGCCCGGTCGTGCCCTGCCCCAGGATACCTTCGATATCGTAGTTGTTCGACAGGGCAGCTTCGGAGGCCCGGTCATACATTGTGAATGGCGGTGGGTTGAACATGTCGAGAATGACAATCACGTCAGTATCCCAGAGCGCGCGGCTGACCTCGAACTCGGTCGGCCAGCCAATCCGGGCCAGCCCGTGCGAACCGACGATATCGACAATCCGTCCAGCGTCAGGGCCAAGGTTGTCGCGGAAACCGAACGCTACCGGTCGCCGGTCACCGCACATTGCCTCCATCCCTTGTTCGAACGGGCATGGCGGGGGTGGCGGAAGTTGCACGGAATTGGTGAGCTGCGGTTCCGGCTCCGGATCGGCAGATGGAACCGCATCAACGGGTGAAGCCGGATCGACAAATGGCTCCGGATCGACCAGCGCCTGCAAATTGGTGATCGGCGGGTCGACGGCCACGCCCTCCACCGTCGCTTGCGCTGAAGCAGTTCCACAATTCAGGCCGTATGCCAGTGCTGCTGTAATCGCCGCTGCGCGAACATGTCTGGGTAACCGGAGCATGTGCCCTCCCCCGCGTTTGCTGGTCAAACAGGCACAGTAATGTGCTTTCCTCCGAACACCGCCTGCCAGTTCTCGATCTCGCTTATCACAATATCGTCGATTGCGTGAGCCAGCGTTGCGACGCGGGCATAGGACAGTTCGCCATCGGGCGCTTCGAGCAGGAAGCCGATCCGGGCAATCACGTCAGACAGCTTTTCTGCCGTCACTTCGGAAATCGCGGCAAACCTCTCGAAGTCGCCAAAGTAGTGCACCCCGGCGAAGGCGCCGCCCAGGGTCGGGAAAAGAACGCCGAAGAAAGTGAACAGCTTGGCTGTGCCCGCCGGCCAGTGAGAAGGCAGCCACCCCAGGCCGGCACCTGCGGCAATGGCGAGATAGATACCGACCGAGAGTGCTGCGAGGACAAACAGGCCTTCCGACAAACGATGCAGGTTATGCTGCGCCTTGATAAGCCTGCGCGCCTTGTCATCGTGATAGCGCTTCTGCGGCAGGACATGGTGATCTCGCATGAGCGCAAGGACATCGCGAAGGTATGGTGCGCTGATCCGCATGCGCGGAAGCCCGAGCGCGGCCAGCGAGTGCCGCACGTACCATTCAGGCCAGTTCCCTTCGGCACCGCGCGGCCAACGCCACGCCGAACGCGATCCGCCCAGCAGCAAGAGGATCGGCGCATGGCGGAAATACTCCGCGATCCGCCGTGTCTCGAACCACCGTTCGTGCCAGCGACGCTTCTTGCCGACGAGGAAGATTGCGACAATCAGGACAAGAACTGCAAATTCGAACAGGGCAAAGGCCCATTTCTGCTCGACCGAGGCGATCGGCAAATAGGCAAGCCCACCCGCGATGGCGAGTGCGGAGAGGAAGAAGCTCGCGACCATGCTGCCGCGATAGGCGTCCGACAGCCATGTCGAGATGCCGCTTGCCCAGGCGAAGGGACGCAGCACTTCGCGTCCGATCCGGTCGATCCGCTCTGCATCTCCGCCGGGAAGCGCCGCCCCTGCTGACAACAGCCCTGCCCCGCTGCCAGCGGCAATGGCATCAGGATGCTCATAATGTTGCCTCAGCGAACGCAATGGTCGTTGCAGCGGCTCGCCAAACAATGTCTCGATGCGACGATAGGCATGAAGCAGGCGGCTGCTGGACGCTCGCCAAAATCCGCCATCCAGCGCAGCGGGCCAGCCTTTGCCTTGCGGTTGCAACAGCAGCCCGAGGATTTCAGCCAGCTGCTGCTCCTGCCCCGCCCCGGGCTCCCGGCCGGATAGCCCCGCCAGCTCTTCTGCCGCACGGATAATCTGCCAGCGTTGCGGGTTTCCGGCATCGAGCCAAAGGACTGGCACCCCCTGTTCCAGCGCGGTTTCGATCGTGTGCCGCGTTCCTCCGACGAAGCCGTGGGTCATGCCGTCCCACACTCCGATCAGGAGGTCGGCATGGTCGATCATCACCCGCGCCCCGACCGCCGCGCGTTCGGAACAGGCCGCGGTAAAGGCCTGGGCCTTGCCCGCATCGTCAGGATGGCGAAGCTGGTCCTGAAACATCTGTCCGATCGCCGCGTCATGCTCGGCCAGTTCGAACAGCTGTGCCTTGTCGGCCAAAGCTGCGATCTGCCCTGCCCTTTCTGCGACGACGGGATTGCCCGGTGCCTTGCCGTCAAGCAACGCCATCGCGTCCTCCAGCGAACCCGGCTGGGCGTTGATTGCCAGGTTCAATGTCTTTCCGAACGGAAGCGGTGAAGCGATCGCCCAGCCTCGCTCGAGCGCGGCTCCGGCTGCGTCCAGATCAATGCCGTTGGCAAGCAGCGACACCAGCATGACATCAGGCTCGGTGCACGCGGTGCCCGGCGGCATCTGCTGGATCGCCAGCCTCTCGATCAGGCTGACCAGTTGTTCGAGGCATTGCTTGATGGCGGCGTGATTGCGCACGACCACCGGATGGCCGGCACGATGACCGGTGACCCCGATGGTCAGGCTGACGCGCGGCGCTTCGAGACCGGGCGTCATATCGTTCCCACGCATTGCCTGTCGCCCCTCGTCATCGGTGCGAGGGCTAACGGCTTTCGATGCCCCATGCAAATGCAGCGTGAGCCGTTTGCCCGCCATGATCGTGGGCTGCCGATTCCCCCTAAACGTTGATTGGTTTGGTTGGATTGTATTTTTGCAGGATTTGGATTGGGGTGATTTGGGATGGTAGCGATATTCGCGGGTCTTGGGTCTGGATTTGCGCGTGGTTCGGCAGGGTTGCTGGGTTCTGCGGGTCAGCTTGGATCTGCGGTATTGGGTCGTGGTGGCGAGGGTATCTCGGTTAATGCTGCGACGGGTAATCTGGTGTTGTCGCGTCAGGACGAGTTTCTGGTCGGGCGTGGTCTGGATGCTGGGGTTGCGCGGACGTACAACAGCCAGGGTCAGACGGGAGACCGGGACAATGGCGATGGCTGGCAGCAGTCGAGCACGCAGCGTGTATTTGGGCTGACGGGGACGCTGAACGCGGCGGGGAGCACGGTTCAGCGGCTGGGCGGCGATGGTTCGGTGGTGACCTATGCCTGGGGCACGCGCGGGGGTGTGTCGGCGTACTGGACGACCGACGGGGCCGGTGCGCATGACAAGCTGGTGCGTTCGGGTTCGAACTGGGTGTGGACCGACGGCGACAGCCAGGTGACGGAGACCTATGCGGTCTCTGCGGCGAGCGCGGCCGAGTGGCGGCTGATCAATCGCAAGGACACTGACAACAACACGCTGACGTTCAGCTACCTTGTGGGGACGGATCTGCTGGACAAGGTGACCACGGCCAATGGCGAGTGGTTGCAGTATGGCTGGTCGGGCAACACGGTGACGCAGATCACCACCGGCCTTGCGGGCAAGACGCTGAGCCGGACGTATTACGATTACACCGGCGGGCGGCTGAGCCAGGTGCGGGTGGACCTGACCCCGGATGACAACACCTCGCCGACGGCAGCGCAGTCGTACTGGACGCAGTACACCTATGACGGTGCCGGTCGGGTGACGCGGGTGCTGCAGAAGGACGGCTCGCAGGTTGACGTGACCTATGACGGCTCGGGCCGGGTGGCGAGCGTGACGCAGACGGTGGCGAGCGGCGATGTGCGGCTGACGAGCCTTGCTTATGGGGCAGGCTTTACCAGCGTGACGGGTCCGGACGGGCAAGTGACGCGGCTTGACTATGATGCGGCGGGCCAGCTGACCAGGGTGACGGCGCCGCCGGCGTTTGCGGGGGCAGCGGCGCAGGTCACGCAGTTTGCGTATGACGCGGACGGCAATGTGGTGAGCGTGACCGATGCGGCGGGCAAGGTGACGAGCTACACCTATGATGCGCTGGGCAATGTCACGAAGATTCCCGATCCCAATCTCAACACGGTCTGGCCCGCTCGACCGGATCGGGAACGTCATCCGCACCGGTGATCAGGCTCATCCCTTCGTTCGAGCCGAAGATGTTGATCACGGGCAGGTTCAGCCGTTCCTGATACCCGGCGACCATGGCCGGGGCCAGCGGGGCAGAGCCCGAGCCGATGGTTCGAAGGCTGGTGAGGTCCACTTTTGACAGCAACGCCTCGTTCTGCAGCAGCATGTTGAGCACGGCGGGCGGTGCGATGGTAAAGCTCGGGCGTTCGGTGGCAATCTGGGCAAGGTAGACCTGCGGGTCGAACGGATGGTGCAGCACCATCGTTCCGGCCACCCGCAGCCAGCTCATCGTCACCCCGCCGATCGACGCCATGTTGATCAGCGGGAACGGGTTGAGCATCACGTCGCCATCCTGCAGGCGGGACGTGGTGTAGGTCCCCGGCGCAATCCCGACCCAGTGGTTGTGGCTGCGCGGCACCCCCTTGGGGACGCCGGTGGTGCCGGACGTCCAGCAGATCGTGAACACATCGTCGGCGTCGACCGGGTGTGCTGCACGGTGCTCCGCCAAAAGGTCCGGGCGCGGGGGTTCCGCCGACAGGTCCAGCGCATCGGCCGGGGCATCCGGGCCGACCGTCATCAGCCGGATCCCGTCGCCCAGCAAGGGGCGGACGACGCCGAGATGGTCGGCATGATGCATCCGCGTGCCGCAGATGAACGCCTTCGGCTCGACGATGCCGAACATCACTGCCAGCTCGTGGCTGCGGTACTGCACCGCTACCGGGCTGACGATCGCCCCGATCGTGGCGGCAGCGAAGTAGAGCGCGACGAATTCGCTGATGTTGGGAAGCTGGATCACGATCACGTCATCCTTGCCGATCCCGGCGGCAACCAGCGCGCCTGCCAGCCGCTCGACTTCCGCGGCAAGTTCGGCATAAGT
>JAHDXX010000258.1 GCA_023384025.1 Sphingomonadaceae bacterium | reverse complement strand
CGGCACCTCGCTTTCCGCCAGAACTACGAAGTGTTCGCCATGCCGCTGCTGCCCGGCGGGCAGGCGGTTGCTGTCGACGAGACGGCCAGCGCCATGCCGGTGGTCCGCGCCAGCAAGGGCGGGGCGGACTATATCGGATGGAGCGCTGACGGGCGTACGCTCCACTGGTCGATCGGACCTGACCTGCGTACGGCCAGCGCAGCAGCGATGTTCCGCACCGCGCCCAAGGGCGAGGACGAAAAGCCGGCGTTTGCTCCGCCGGAAAGCGGGGTGTCGCTTTCGCTCACCCGTCCGGCCGACAAGCCTAGCGGCAAACTGGTGCTGACCGGCGCGCGCGTACTCACCATGGCGGGTGATGGGGCCGGGGTGATCGAGAACGGCCTCATCATGATCGAGGGCGACCGGATCACCGGCGTGCACGATGCCACCACCGTCCGCTTCAAGCTCGACCCCGACACCAAGGTAATCGACGTATCCGGCAAGACGATCATGCCCGGGCTGGTCGATGCCCACGCGCACGGTCCGCAAGGGGTCGGCGACCTGATCCCGCAGCAGAACTGGGCGGCGATGCAGGCGCTGGCGATGGGCACGACGACGATCCACGATCCCTCGTCGCAGGCGAGCCACATCTTCGCTGCGGCAGAGCGCCAGCGGGCCGGCATGCTGCTGAGCCCGCGGATATTCTCCACCGGCGAAATCATCTACGGGGCCAAGTCGCCCGGGGTCTATGCCCGGATCGACAGTTACGAGGATGCGCTGGCCCACGTCCGCCGGATCAAGGCGCAGGGCGGCATCTCGGTCAAGAACTACAACCAGCCCCGGCGCGAGCAGCGTCAGCAGGTCGTCGCGGCGGCGCGCGCGGAAAACATGCTGGTGGTGGCCGAGGGTGGATCGCTGTTCGGAATGGACATCAACCTGATCGCGGACGGCAACTCCACGGTGGAGCACAACATCCCGGTCGACGTGATGTACGAAGACGTGCTCCAGTTCTTCAGCCAGTCGAAGACCAACTACACCCCCACGCTGGTGGTGACCTACGGCGGGCTGGCGGGCGATCCCTACTGGCGCCAGGCACAGGACGTGTTCGCGCACCCGCTGTTGGTCCATACCCCGCCGCGCCAGCTGCTGGCGGACACCGGGCGGCGGACCAAGGCGCCCGACTGGGCTTATGTCGATGACAACAGCGCGCGGGAAGCGAGGAAGCTGGCGCAGCGCGGGGTCAAGGTCGCGATCGGTGCCCATGGCCAGCAGGCCGGGATCGGTTCGCACTGGGAGCTGTGGAGCTTCGTGCGCGGCGGCATGACCCCGGTCGAGGCATTGCGTGCGGGCACCATCGAATCCGCCCGCTCGCTCGGGATGGACCGCGATGTCGGCAGCATCGAGCCGGGCAAGCTGGCGGACCTCGTGATCCTCGATGCCGACCCCTCGGTCGATATCGCCAACAGCGACCGGATCGAGCGGGTCATGCTCGGCGGGCGGCTCTATGACGCGAAGACGCTCAACGAAGTCGAGACCGGCTCGACGAAGCGCCTGCCCTATTGGTGGGAATGAGCATGCGCGCTACACTGCCCGCTCACCCCATAGAGAAGGAGTCGCTGCCATGAGCCTGTTCGATTCGATCCTGAAGAACATCAGCGGTTCGCCCGACGATGTCCGCAACCTCGCGCACAAGGTCGGGATTGATCCCGCCATGGCGGAAAAGGCGATTGCCGCGCTCGGTCAGTCGCACCAGATGCAGGGCGACACGGTCGAGCTGGCCGCTGCCAAGACCGGGCTTGATACCGGCACGCTCAGCCAGATCGTGGAGCAGATCGGCGGCGAGGGTTCGCTCACGCACTTCAGCAGCATGTTGAAGGACAACCCGCAAGCCGCTGGAATCGTGAAGATGCTCGACCGCGATGGTGACGGCAATCCGCTCAACGACGTGATGGGCATGGCCAAGGGGCTGTTCGGGAAGAAGTAACCCGCCGGGATAGACGCCAGCAAAAAGGGCGGTCGGGATTGCCCGGCCGCCCTTTCGTTTTCGTCTGCCTGCAGCAGATCAGTCCGTCATGCTCGCGGGCACCTTGCCGCCATTCTTGGCGATTTCGCGCATGGTTGCCTTGTGCAGCCAGATGTTGTCTTCGGCGCTGCCTTCGTAGTCGGTGCGGCCGAGTTCCTGCGCCAGTTCCTTGCGGTTGGCATAGCTCGGGTCGAGCCCGACCAGCTTGAACAGGTCGACGATCGAAGTGCGCCAGTTGAGCTTGTCGGCACCTGCCATGGCGGCGAGGCGGGCCTCGACGTCCACTTCGGAAATCGCGGCGGGCTTGGCCGGAGCGGCAGGCGCAGCCGGCTTGGGCGCCGCAGCCGGAGCCGCCGGCTTCTTGTCGTCTTCGTCCTTGCCGAAGATCGCGTTCTTGATGGTCGAGAAAATCCCCATTCGTTCCTCCTATTGCTGCAACCCTGTGATAGGGAGGTCGGTGCGACGAGTCGCCGCTGCTTGATAGCACGGCGGCCGTGTCACGCGAATGACAAGGCGCGCGGGCATCTTCGCCAAACGCGCGAAACGACAAGGGGTTGCAGACCATGAACCTGAACGAGATCCTTGCCCAGACGGGCGCCATCGATTCCATCGCGAAAGAGCTGGGGGTCGATCCGCAGGTCGCCCGCACCGGTGCGTCGGTGCTGCTGCCCGCGATTGTCGCCGGGATGGGTCGCGACACCGTGGGCGCAGGCGGCAGCCGCGCTGCCGATCCGGGCCTTGGCGGGCTGGGCGCGATCCTTGGCGGGCTCGGCGGCGGGGCCGGGGCGGGCGGCCTGCTCGACCTCGTGCTGGGTTCGCAGGCGACCCCGGTGCAGCAAGGCAACGACATCCTCGGCCAGATTTTCGGCACCAAGGACGTCAGCCGCGGCGTGGCCGATGCGGCATCCGGCGCCACGGGCATCGACAGCGGGCTGCTGCGCAAGATGTTGCCGCTGCTGGCAATGGCCGTGGTCGGCTATCTCGCTCGCCAGGGTGGCGGACAGGCCGCAGCGCCGGCGCCGCAAGCCGCCCCGGCGGGCGGAGCGCTGGGCGGCATCCTCGGCGCGATCGTCGGCGGAATGCTGCGCCGCTGATCAGCCTCGCGCGCTGGCCCCCTGTGTGCTGGCGATGTAGCGGTCGACGTTCTTCGCCAGCACGTTCATCGGCGCGTTGCCGCCAAGGATCACCGCGTCGTTGAACGCCTTGAAGTCGTAGCCACTGCCCAGCGTGGCCTGCGCCCGCGCGCGCTGGCGCAGGATCTCGCTGTGGCCGAGCTTGTAGCCGCAAGCCTGCCCAGGCCAGCTACAATACCGGTCGACTTCGCTCGCGACTTCCTCCGGCTTGTTGCCGTTGCGCTGGACGAAGAAATCGACGGCCTGCTGGCGCGCCCAGCCCTTGGCATGAAGGCCGGTGTCAACGACCATGCGGCAGGCACGGAAGGCGAGGCTCTGGAGATATCCCAGCCGCCCGACCTCGTCGCCCTCATAGGCGCCGAGCTCGTCCGCCAGCGTCTG
>JAHDXX010000257.1:234-3591 GCA_023384025.1 Sphingomonadaceae bacterium | reverse complement strand
AGCAGGATGTCGATTTCGTGTTCCCGCTGCTGAACCGCGGCGGGTTCGTGAACAGCGAAATGCTGATCCCGATCCTGTGCAACATGCACGGCCTGCCCTACCTCGGCGCAATGCCCTTCCTGCGCGGCCTGGGTGACGACAAGTCGGTGTCGAAGCTCGTTTCATCGCACGCGGGCGTGCCGACTGCGCCCTGGTTCTGCTATCGCCGGGGCGGCCCCGTGCGCGAGGCAGACCTTCCCCCCGCCCCTGACGGTCGCTGGGTAATCAAGCCCAACGCCTCCTCGGCAAGCTGGGGCATTTCCGATGCATTCGACTGGAACGGCGTGGCCAACGCAATCGCCGGGATCCACGATCAGGGCCACGACGCAATCGTCGAACCTTATCTCGACGGCTACGACGTCCAGTGCGCCTTCATCACCATCAAGGGCGAGCCGACCCCGCTGCCGATGCTGTGGTACGAGCGCGAAGACACGCAGAAGCTGTGGACCTATTACGAAAAGCGCGACCTCGTGCAGAATACCGAGAAGGCCGCGCTCAAGCGGTTCGATCACCCCGAGCTGGCACCGAAGATCGAAGCCATGGCCCGGAAGGTGGCGCAGGAATTCGTGCCGTTCGACTATGGCCGGATCGAGTTCCGCGTCGATCTCAATACCGGTGATATCAACTTCATCGAGATCAACCTCAACTGCAACCTGTGGTCGGAAAAGGTGATGGCCAAGGCTGCGAGCCATGCCGGGTTCAGCCATGCCGACCTGATGGAAACGCTGCTGGCTGAAGCCTGGCGGCGCAATGCGCTGATTTCCTGAGGTCGTTCGTCGAGTGGGAATGACGTTGGTCGGGTTGCCGGCCATTGGTCGATTCCTGCCGATGCTTGAAAGATACGTGCGCGCACATGTCGCGTCGGTTCTCCATTCCTGGTGCTGTCGAAACGGGAGCGACACAGGATGGGGAAATATCTGAAAGCCGGACTGCTTGCGCACGCTGCCACATTGGCGTTGGCGGCGGCGCCCGGTACGGTTCTGGCGCAGGAAGCGGCAGAAGACGCGGCAAGCACCAGTGCGGTCAGTCAGGAAGCGGGCGCAGCACAACCCGGCAGCAGCGAACGCCGCAGCTATACTGCGGCTGACTTTGCCCAGTTTGCTCCCCGCAATGCGCTCGACATGCTCGAGCGGGTCCCCGGCTTCAACATTCGCGACAGCGCGAGCCAGCGCGGCCTCGGCCAGGCGACAGGCAACGTCCTGCTCAACGGAGCCCGCCCATCCTCAAAATCGGACGACATTTTCGCACAGCTCACGCGAATTCCCGTGAGCGCGGTTACCCGGATCGAGATCGTCGATGGCGCGCAGCTCGATATTCCCGGCCTTTCCGGCGAAGTGGCCAATGTGGTGTTCGAGAACACCGGCGGGCTGACCGGGCAGTTCAGCTGGGTGCCCGAATTCCGGCCGCACAACACCGATCCCTTGCTGTGGCGGGGTGATGTTTCGGTCACGCGCAAGAGCGGCGACCTCACCATAGAAGCCGCCCTCAACAACGCCGATTCCGGGCGCGGCGGAGCGGACGGGCCAACCCGCATCCTCAACGGTGACGGCACCGTGCGCCAGCTGCGCGAAGACGTCGTCACGTCCGACTACGATTCGCCCAAGCTCTCCGGCAAGCTGACGTGGGACCCTGCCGGTGACCGGATCCTCAATCTCAACGCCCACTACCAGCGCATCTACGAACGCTTCCGCGAAGACAGCCTGCGCTTCACACCGGGCGCGCCGGACGAGTTGCGGACGGTCCGTCAGCGCGAGAACCGCTGGAACTACGAACTGGGCGGCGACTATGTCTTTCCCCTGGCAGGCGGCACACTCAAGGCCATCGGGCTGCACCGCAAGAGCCACGAGCCCTTCACTGTCGATGTGATCAGCCAGCTGGATGATGGCAGTCCGGCCACCGGCGATCGCTTTGCCCAGACCGGTGACACCAGCGAAACCGTGGCCCGGGCCGAGTACAACTGGAAGATGTTCGGCGGTGACTGGCAGATCGCCGGTGAAGCCGCCTTCAACACGCTCGACAGCACATCCGGCCTGTTCACTCTCGATCCGACGGGCGCGTTCGTGCCGGTCCCCTTCCCCGATGGCACCGGCGGCGTGAGCGAGGACCGCTACGAGGGCTCGCTCAGTTTCGGGCGCTCACTAACTTCCAAGCTGTCGTTCCAGCTCAACCTGGCGGCGGAGCACTCGACCATCGTCCAGAGCGGCCCCAACGGGCTGGAGCGCAGCTTCCTGCGACCCAAGGGCAAGCTGAGCTTCGCTTGGAAACCGTCGAGCGACCTGGACCTGGCCCTGAGCGTTCAGCGGCGTGTTCTCCAGCTCTCCTTCTATGATTTCCTCGCCCGCGCCTTTCTCGACGACAACAACCAGAACGCGGGCAACAACGACTTGCGCCCGCAACAGGACTGGAGCTTCGAAGGCGAAATCAACAAGTCGCTCGGCGCATGGGGCAAGACCCAGCTCCAGTTCGTGTACCGCAATGTCGAGGACTACGTCGACATCGTGCCCGTCGGCAACGGCGGCGAATCGGTCGGCAACATCCCCAAGGCCTGGGCTGCCGCGGTCGTATCAACCAGCACGCTGACTTTCGATCCGGTTGGCCTGAAGGGCGTCAGGCTCGATGGCACGATCGTGCTCCAGACCTCGCGCCTGACTGACCCGTTCACCGGGGAACGGCGCCAGTGGAGCGGGTTCGTCAACCGGCAGGCCAACTTCTCGCTGCGTCATGATATCCCGAAAAGCCAGTGGGCCTGGGGCGCAGGCCTGAACCACTTCCACCCGCTCGAACGGTTCCGCAGCAACCAGAGCGACCGCAACTGGGAAGGCCCGTGGTTCGCCTCGCTGTTTGTCGAGCACAAGGATGTGCTGGGGATGACCGTTCGCGCGCGGGTCGGCAATGCATTGGGAGCGCGGCAATATCGCGAACGGACCGTCTACACCGGCCTGCGCGATGCCAGCGCAGTGGATTTCGTCGAACTGCGCAATCGGCGGATCGGGCCGATCTTCACCTTCACCCTGCGGGGCAATTTCTAGGGTTCGATTGGCGCGCCTTGCCAGTCGAACACCTGCCCGCTGTCTTGCGGGCCGAGCCCGTCGAGCACATCGAGCAGGCAGTTCGCGGAATGCCCTGTGGTGAACAGCTTGCCTTCGGGCACATTGCGCTGGAACGGGGCGCTGAGAGCGGTATCGACTGTGCCTGGATGAAGCCCGACGACGAGCGCCTGCGGGTGGCTTCTTGCCAGTTCCAGCGCGAAGTTCTTCAGCAGCATGTTCAGCGCCGCCTTGCTCGCCCGATAGGAATGCCATCCGCCGAGCCGGTTGT
>JAHDXX010000257.1:0-224 GCA_023384025.1 Sphingomonadaceae bacterium | reverse complement strand
CCGGGCGGAGAGCGCCGCGAACGCCGCCCGCCGGTCACGCGGGAACAGCGGAAGGGTATGCTTGGCGATCAGCGCCGGCCCAATGGTGTTGAGCCGCAGGACCTGCTCCATTGCCGGCGGATCGAGCGTCCGGTAGCTCCGCTCCGGCCCGGTTCCGTCGGGCAAGGTCAGCACGCCGCTTGCAACCAGCACCAGATCGGGCGGGTCTTCGCGGAAAAGGGCTG
>JAHDXX010000256.1 GCA_023384025.1 Sphingomonadaceae bacterium | reverse complement strand
CCGACGACAACCTCCAGATCGATTCAAACCCCGAGCTTGTCGACGGGTTTGTCCGCTGGAGCCGTGTGCATGCCACGCTCGCGCCCTACGTTGCCCATCTGGTCGGCGAAGCACAGGCAAGCGGGCTCCCTGCACAGCGGGCGCTGTTCCTGCATTTTCCGCACGACCGCGAAACCTTCACCATTCAGGACCAGTTCCTCTATGGTGCCGACTGTATGGTGGCACCGGTAATCGAGCAGGGGGCGGTTTCGCGGCAGGTCTACCTGCCGGGAGAGGCCGGGGACATGTGGCGGCATCTGTGGACCGGGGCGGACTGGCAGCCTGGCTGGCATGACGTTCCCGCACCGATTGGCCAGCCGCCGGTGTTCTACCGCCCGGATAGCCGCTTTGCCGATCTGTTTGCGGGACTGCGCACATGAGCCGCAAAAATATCAGGGACGTGGCCGCCAAGGCCGGGGTCGCGGTCAAGACGGTCAGTCGGGTGCTCAACGGGCACCCCTATGTCAGCGAAGCGCTCAAGGCCAAGGTCGAGCAGGCGATGGCGGAGCTCGACTACCGTCCAAGTGTCGCAGCGCGGATCCTGTCCGGCGCAAAGTCCAACCAGGTCGCCCTGATCTACGACAATCACAGCCCCTACTACATGTTCCAGATCCAGAAGGGGTGCTGGGACTTCTGCCAGGAAAACGGTATCCGGCTGCTTGCCCAGCCGGTCGACGTGGCGGACCCGCGCGTGGGCGATCAGGTGCGCGGGCTGGTGAGCGAAACGCACGTTGATGGCATCATCCTGTCGTCCCCTGTGACGGACTGTGACCCGGTGCTGCGCGCGCTGGAGGCGATGGACATTCCCTTCGTGCGCATTTCTCCCGGCACCAACCATGCGCTGACGAGCTCGGTGTTCATGGATGATGCGCAGGCGGCGGACGATATGACCACGCACCTGATCAACATGGGGCACCGGCGTATCGGGTTCATCAAGGGTCATCCCAACCATATGTCGTCGGATGACCGACTGTTCGGTTACCGCCGCGCGCTGGACCGGGTCGGCATCGCATTCGAACCGCAGCTGGTCGCCGATGGGGAATTCGACTTCGAAAGCGGGGTCAGGGCAGGGCAGTATTTCCTCGACCTGTCGCCCCGGCCGACCGCCATCTTTGCTGCGAATGACGACATGGCCGCAGGCGTGCTGTCGGTGGCGCATGACCGGGGAATCGAGCTGCCCGGCCAGTTGTCGGTCGCCGGGTTCGACAATACCACTCTGGCGCGCACGGTCTGGCCGCCGCTCACGACCATCCACCAGCCGATGGCGGAACTCGCCCGCACGGCTGCCGAAATCCTGATCGGCGGCGGGGATATCACCCACCGCCGCCTGCCTCACGAACTGGTCGAGCGTGCCTCGGTCGCCCCTCCTGCAAGGAAACCTTGATGAGTCTTCTTCCACTTCCACCATCAGCCGTATCGCTGGGCCAGAGCGGCCTGTCGGTCGCACCGATCGCCTGGGGCATGTGGCGGCTGGCCGAAGGTGGGCGGACCGCAGCGGATGCGGCCAGGCTGGTTCACGCCGCGCTGGATGCCGGGATTACCCTGCTGGACACGGCGGACATCTACGGCTTCAACGGCGAAGGCGGTTTCGGCGATGCCGAGGCGCTGCTTGGCGAAGTCCTTGTCGCCGAACCGGGCCTTCGCGCGCAGATGGTGCTGGCCAGCAAGGGCGGGATCATGCCTCCGCTGCCTTATGACCAGTCTTCCGAATACCTCGCTGCCGCCATCGATGCCTCGCTCCGCCGGATGCAGGTGGAGCGGATCGACCTGTACCAGATCCATCGCCCGGACATTCTCGCTCATCCGCAGGAAGTCGCGCGGACGCTGGAAGACGCGCTGGCGGCGGGCAAGATCGGCGCGCTGGGCGTGTCCAACTTCACGCAGGGCCAGACCGAGGCGCTCGCCCATTTCCTTGATACGCCGCTGGCCACCACGCAGCCGGAGATCAGCCCGTTGCGGATTGATTGCTTCGAGAATGGCGAGCTCGACCAGGCCATGCGGCTGGGTCTGACTCCGCTGGCATGGTCGCCGCTGGGCGGTGGCCGTCTCCTTTCGCCGGAAAGTGCGCGCGACCGCGCCGTCGCTGCTGAACTCGATCGTGTGGCGGGCGAGCAGGGCGTGTCGCGCAGTGTGGCGGCCTACAGCTGGCTGATGGCGCACCCGGCGCGGATCGTCCCGATCGTCGGGTCGCAGAACGCCGCGCGGATCGCGGAGGCAGCGCAGGCCCTGACCGTGCGCTGGACAAGGACGGATTGGTACGCGGTGCTGGTCGCCGCGCGCGGCGTGCCCTTGCCTTGATGAACATCCCCCGTTCGTGCTGAGTGCTGAGCCAGTCGAAGCATTGAAGCACCGTCCTTTTTGAGGATGCGCGGGAGGCCCAAAGTGAAGAACGGCCCTTCGACAAGCTCAGGGCGAACGGAAACTGGGATGCGAATGAAGCTATGACCGACAAGCAACAATGCGAAATCGCGTGGTTCTCCGCGCTGTGTGACGACGATTACGAATTCCTCGGCGTGCCCGACGAACGGCTCAAGTCGAGCTGGGAGCATTGCCGCAATATCGTGCTCCAAGCCGAGAAGGGCGGGTTCGACAACATCCTGCTCCCGTCGGGCTACCAGCTCGGGCTGGACACCACGGTTTTCGCGGCGGCGATTGCGCCGTTCCTGAACCGGATCAAGCTGCTCTGGGCCACGCGCATGGGCGAAGACTGGCCACCGCAGCTGGCCCGCCGGATCGCCACGCTCGACCGCATCCTTGGCCCCAATGCCAGCGGCACCGGCGGACGGCTCAACGTCAACATCATCTCGTCCGACATGCCGGGTGAGAAGATCGAGAGCGGGCCACGCTATCGCCGCGGCACCGAGATCATGAAGATCGTTCGCACCCTGCTCAACGGGGAGCATCTCGATTTCCAGGGCGAGTTCTACCAGATGGAGCTCGATCCCGCCCGCATCACCACGCTGAGCGGCAAATGCCCGCCGTTCTATTTCGGCGGTCTCAGCCACGAAGCGCGCGAATGCGCTGCGGAAGCCGCTGACGTCTACCTGATGTGGCCCGATACGATGGACAAGGTTCGCGAAAACATCGCTGACCTGACCGCGCGCGCCGCGAAGTACGGCCGCACGCTCAAGTTCGGCTACCGCGCCCATGTGATCGTGCGCGAGACCGAGGAAGAAGCGCGCGCCTATGCCGATCGGCTGCTCTCGAAGCTTGACGACGAAGCCGGGCGGGCAATCCGCGAGAAGTCGCTCGATGCGAAGAACTACGGCGTCCAGCGCCAGCAGGAACTGCGCGGCGCGGCGGGCGGCGACGGATTTGTCGAAGATCATCTTTGGACCGGCATCGGCCGCGCCCGTTCAGGCTGCGGGGCGGCAATTGTCGGCAATCCGGATCAGGTGCTGGCCAAGCTGCGTGCCTATCAGGCCGAAGGGATCGAGGCGTTTATCCTGTCGGGCTATCCCCATGCGGCGGAGTGCGACCTGTTCTCGCGCCATGTCCTGCCGCAGATCGAGCACGGACCGCTCGATTTCGGGTAAGCACGGCGCTTGCGTTGAGGTGTGGCCGC
>JAHDXX010000255.1 GCA_023384025.1 Sphingomonadaceae bacterium | reverse complement strand
GCTACGGCGGCGACATCACCCGGAAGAAGAAGCTGCTGGAGAAGCAGAAGAAGGGCAAGGCGCGGATGCGGGAGTACGGGAATGTGAGCATCCCGCAGGAGGCATTTATTGCTGCGCTAAGGATGGGGGAGGAATAACCGCAGGCGCGCAAGCGACGTTGTGCAGCAACGGCAGCTTGCAAGCCGGTGGCCGAAGGCTAGCGGTTATTCCGGCCAGCGGGGGCGCGTAGCGCAGCCCGACTGACGTCACGCGGCGCATGGAGCGATTGCGCCAGCAATCGCGGAACGGCGCGTGACACAGCGCCGCGCCGGTTTGATTTCACGCCAAGACGCAAAGACGCGAAGGCGTTGCGGGACTGCCCGTACGGCGGCCTGTTGGCCCGACAGTGTCTAGGTCAGGCCTAAGGTAGAATTTGGACAAACTTTCCTTTCCGGATTAAAGCGTTTAGAACTGGACGCTTGGAGGACTTCTAACGATGAGCGAAAGCTTCACCCCGGCGATGGAACGATTTTTCCATGCGAAGAGAGGCGCTTATTCTGTTGTAACGAACGACGAATATAACAAGTCGCAGATTACTTTCGTTGGATCGGAGCAGGAACTGGTCGAGGATTTTCTTGGATCAGAGTTAGACCAACGACACGGTAGTATCGCCGCCATCCAAGCCTTGGGGATCGATCCGGATCTTGAGTATCGGCTCTTTCCTTCGGGTAGGCCCATTTACCTCACAACTTCATACAAAACCAACAAGCCAAGAGAACTCCGTCTCTATTTGCGTGTTGGCCAGTTTAAACCTGATCCGGGTTGGTTTTGGGGTGTGTTCGAACGTGAAGGAAGTTTGTGGCTCTGCGAAATGAGCCCCGACATGCTCCAGAAGATAAATTCGGGCCTACTCGATCCAATAGACCGGGTGGAAAATCTCGAACCGGAAATCGACGACTATCAGTTTGATCTCAACAACGCAAAAGCTCCGGACAAGAAGAAGAGCGAAGTTTACCAATATGGGCGTGATCGCAAGGTGGCATTGCAGGCATTGAGCAGGGCGAGATTCAGCTGTGAGCTTTTCCCAGAGTATCCGACTTTTGTCTCTCGGTCTTCCGGCAATTCATTCATGGAGGCGCATCACCTTATTCCCATGAAATTGCAGGATAGCTTTGAGAAATCTCTCGATGTTCTGGACAACATTTGTTGCCTGAACCCGCTATCACATCGTATGGTTCACTTTGGTGCGTATAACGCATTCGAAGAGCGTCTTGTCAGCATCGTCCGGCTGCGATCTGACTTTATCAGATCCGTCGGATGGATCGAGGATGATGTATTGGCCCTCTATGCAATCTGAGTTCCCCTAATCTGCAGTGTTCCTGCTTGATTAGCTTTGATTGCGTTCTCAAGTTCGTCCAAAAGGGCTGTCCACGAAAGTGCAGACCGGCCCTTGGTAGCGCACTCCCAGACTTCCAGCACGCGCCAGCCTAGATCAACAAGGTTTCTTCGTACCTTCTCGTCACGTAGTCGATTACTCCCTATCTTTTCTGCCCAGAACTCAGTCCGGCTTTTTGGCAATCGGAAAAGGGGACAATTTTCGTGCCCATGCCAGAAGCATCCGTGGACAAGGATCGCGGTATTCCATCTCGGCAGGACGATGTCGGGCCGACCCGGCAAATCCTTGCGGTGCAGCCGGAAGCGATACCCAAGGCCATGTAAGGCTCGCCTCACGACAAGTTCTGGCTGGGTATCCTTGGCGCCAATCCCCGCCATCATAACGGAGCGTTTGGCCGGATCGACGATGTCAGCCAACAGCAACCTTGTTGTTACCGGCCTCAAGACGGTTCGAAAGCTTAAGCATCGAAGTGGCGATAGAACGGATCACCGGCACCGAAACTGAATTACCGAACTGGCGATAAAGTTGCGTATCCGAGCATGCGCTCAGATCGAACCAATCCGGAAAGCCTTGAATACGCGCACATTCACGCGGAGTGAGGCGACGCGGATTGAGTCCCATGTGCGATTGGTCGATCAATATCTCGCGGCCGTCCTTGTAATACCGCGAAGTGATTGTGTTGCAGTACCCGTCGTTACTGCCGAACACCTTGTGTCCGAAGCCATTGCCCTTCGACTCGTGGCGCGCCATTCGACGGATCAAGCCTTCCCAAAGCCGATCGGAGATTGTGTACTTTGCCACCTCGTTCGAACCTTCCGGCTCTAAAGCGTCCGATAACCTGGTCACCGCTTCTCTTTGTTCGAGATTAGCAAAGACCACCGAGGCATCGACATTTCCATAGTGGTCACGATCGAACCCCACGATGTAAACACGCTCCCGCCGCTGTGGCACTCCGAACTCGGTTGCGGATAGAACCTTGAAATCAACGTCATAGTTCAGCTTCTTTTGCAGCGACTTTCGCGCCTCGAGCGACATCGGAATGTCATCGGGAATTGGTGGGGCATCACCGTTCAGAATTGAAAGGATCGTTTCAAGGGTTCGGCCCTTGTCGTGCCCTCTCAACTGCTTCACATTCTCGAGGAGAAACATTTTCGGACGCCATTCAGCAAGTATCCGCTGGATCTCGAAGAACATGGTTCCACGCGTATCAAAGAAGCCGCGCTTCAATCCGGCATTTGAGAACGCTTGGCACGGAAAGCCGCCAAGTAAGACGTCGTGATCTTTGATGTCCCTTGCCGCAATCTTGGTGATATCCCCCTCCGGACGGTGTCCGAAATTCAGTTCATACGTGTCCTTCGCAAACTCGTCCCATTCGGAAGAAAATACACACTCACCGCCTAGCTCGTCGAAGGGGATGCGCATGCCACCGATACCTGCAAACAGATCGATGAAGCGGAACTTCGGCGTTGCGTTCGGGATCGTCTTTTCGATCTGTAGAGCATCTTTGAGCTTCATATCTGACCCCTCGGTGCGATTTCGGGCACGTTATGTTCCGCATACACCACTTGCAAGGTGCGAGGTCAGAAATTCGTCCGGAATCGATGCTTTTCCCCAGTGATTGGGTTTGCGCTTTCGTCAACTCAGCGTTTCGGATCGTGGTAATCCTCGCGCGTTTCGCCGCGCGGTGCTGCACGCCTATGACGGGCGCTGCGCGGTGACGGGATGGAAGCTGGTCAACGGCGGCGGGCGGCTGGAGGCCGAGGCGGCGCACATCAAGCCGGTCGAAAAGGGCGGGCCGGACAGCGTGCGCAATGGTCTCGCGCTGTCAGGCACCGCGCACTGGATGTTCGACCGGGGGCTGATCGGCCTGACCGACAGCCTCGACATCATGGTCTCGCGGCAGGTCAATGACCCGTCGAGCGTGGAGGCGATCATCAACCCCACGCGCAAGGCGATTGTGCCGTGCAGGGAGTCGGAACGCCCGCACCCGCAGTTCCTCGCGTGGCACCGCGAGCATTGCTTCAAGCACTAACGCCCCTCCCGCTCGCGGGAGGGGTTGGAGGTGGGCGCGCGAACGGGCTGGGCCGGACAGGCCCACCCCGCTGCGACTAGGCAGACACGCTGCCAAGTCTCGCTGCCCCTCCCGCAAGCGGGAAGGGTTTTTCGTTTATTCCGCTTCGACCGCCGGCAGCTCGACCTTGCCGCCCGCCTTCTCGACCGCCTCGATCGCGCCCTTCGACGCGGCGGCGACGGCGAAGCTCAGCTTCACGGTCAGTTCGCCCT
>JAHDXX010000254.1 GCA_023384025.1 Sphingomonadaceae bacterium | reverse complement strand
CGGCGATTCGTGCGGCGCAGCTCAAGATGAGCGTGGCGCTGGTCGAGCGCGAGCTGCTCGGCGGGATCTGCCTCAACTGGGGCTGCATCCCGACCAAGGCGCTGCTGCGCAGTGCCGAGATCCTGCACTATGCGCAGCACGCCAGCGCCTATGGCCTGAAGCTCGCCGGCAGCATCGAGGCGGACCTCGAAGCGGTGGTCAAGCGCAGCCGGGGGGTGGCCAAGCAGCTCAACCAGGGCGTCACCCACCTGATGAAGAAGAACAGGATCACCGTCCACATGGGCGAGGGCACGCTGACCGGCCCGACCGCGATCACGGTGAAAGGCGAGAAGGGTGAGGAGAAGCTCACCGCGAAGCACGTGATCGTCGCCACTGGCGCCCGCGCGCGCGACCTGCCCTTCGCCAAGGCCGACGGCAAGCGCGTATGGACCTACCGCCACGCGATGACCCCGGCGGAAATGCCGAAGAAGCTGCTGGTGATCGGCTCTGGCGCGATCGGGATCGAGTTCGCCAGCTTCTACAACGACATGGGTTGCGACGTGACCGTGGTCGAGATGCTCGACCGGATCGTGCCGGTGGAAGACGCCGACGTCTCCGCCTTCCTCGAGAAGAGCCTGGTGAAGCAGGGCATGACCGTGATGACCGGCGCCGGAGTGGAGGACATCAAGGTCTCCGACAAGGGCGTGAAGGCGAAGATCAAGGACAAGGCGGGCAAGGTCAGCGAGACCGAGTTCAGCCACTGCATCGTCGCCATCGGCATCGTGCCCAACACCGAGAACATCGGGCTTGAGGCGCTGGTCGAGATGGACCGCGGGTTCATCCAGATCGACCCCTATGGCCGCACCAAGGCCAAGGGCCTGTGGGCCATCGGTGACTGCACCCCGGGGCCGTGGCTGGCGCACAAGGCGAGCCACGAGGGCGTTACGACTGCCGAGGCGATCGCGCAGGAGCTGGGCAACACAGACGTCCACCCGCATCCGCTCGACCGGGGCAACATCCCCGGCTGCACCTACTGCCACCCGCAGATCGCCAGCGTCGGTCTGACCGAGGCGAAGGCGAAGGAAGCGGGCTACACGGTCAAGTCGGGCACCTTCCCGTTCATTGGCAACGGCAAGGCGATCGCGCTCGGCGAGGCCGAGGGTTTCGTGAAGACCGTGTTCGACGCGAAGACCGGCGAGCTGCTCGGCGCGCACATGGTCGGTGCGGAAGTGACCGAGATGATCCAGGGCTACGTCGTCGGCAAGACGCTGGAGACGACCGAGGCGGAGCTGATGCAGACGGTGTTCCCGCACCCGACCATCAGCGAAAGCATGCACGAAAGCGTGCTTGCCGCCTATGGGAGAGCGCTGCATATCTGAGCCGGAAACAGGGGAGGGACGGGAATGTCGGATATCAAGGTCAGCTTCCCGTCGCCCTGCTCCGAACCGTGGGAAGGCATGGCACCCGCCGGGTGCCACCGCCACTGCGCTTCGTGCGACAAGGTGATCCACAACCTCGAAGCGATGACGGTCGAGGAAGTGGAAGGGCTGGTTGCCAGCGGCGAGGAGGTGTGTGTTCGTGCGCGTGTGGCGGCCGATGGCACTGTCGCACTGGCAGATGGTACAGGCAGGGGCAGGAGAAAGCTGGTGGCAGTGGTCGGCGCAACCATGGCGCTCGCCGCGTGCCAGACGCCGCTGGTTGGCCCGGTCTCGCCGCGCTATCAGGTGACGGTGGACGCGTTCGGTTGGGTTCCTTCAACCACCCTGCGCCTTGTCGCTGAAGACGGCACGGCCCACCGCCCGGGACGGACGAGGGACGGTCGGTTCCGGTTCGGCAACCTGAGGCCAGGCACCTACACTCCAACGGTCGAGGGCCGATGCGGCGACACCCTGTTCGCAGCACCGATCGAGATCAGGGATGCGGATATCGATGCTGGCAAGCTTCAGTTCGAAGATGGGCAGGACGATTGCATCATCATCGGGGTGATGAGCCCGATTGGCGGATGGAACGGTTGAGCCGGTGACCGACTTCCTCGTCATCGCGTTCCTGATCCTTGCGGCAGGTGTTGTCGCTGTGCCGCTTGCCACCCGGTTCGGGCTGGGCTCGGTGTTGGGCTACCTGCTTGCGGGCATGGCACTCAGCCCGCTGCTTGGTGCGCTCAAGGTCGATATCGAAGGGCTCCAGGTCTTCGCCGAGTTCGGCGTGGTGATGATGCTGTTCCTGATCGGGCTGGAGATGGAGCCGAAGAAGCTCTGGGCCATGCGCGGGCGGCTGCTTGGCCTTGGCGGCGGGCAGGTGCTGGTGACCACGCTGGCGCTGGCTGCGATTGCCCTGGCCTATGGCAATGCCTGGCAGACCGCGCTGGCAATCGGCATGGTGCTGGCCCTGTCCTCCACAGCGATCGTGGTCCAGTCGCTGACGGAGAAGGGCTTGCTCAAGAGCGACGGGGGGGAGGCAAGCTTCTCCGTGCTGCTGTTCCAGGACGTAGCGGTGATCCCGATCCTCGCGATCCTGCCGCTGCTCGCCTTGCCGGAGCTGGCCGGGCTCGCGCATGGCGCAGGCGGCGGGCACGGTCATGGCGGAGGCTGGACGCTGACCGCAGACATGCCCGCCTGGCTGGCAGCGGTGGTGACGGTCGGAGCCGTTGTCGCGGTGGCTCTGATCGGCAACTACCTCACCGGGCCGGTGTTCCGGTTCATCGCCGCAGCGCGCCTGCGCGAACTCTTCACCGCGGTGGCGCTGGCGTTCGTGATCGGGATCGCGCTGCTGATGACCTTCGTCGGCCTCTCGCCCGCGCTCGGCACCTTCATCGCCGGGGTGGTGCTGGCTAACAGCGAATACCGGCACGAGCTGGAAGCGGACGTCGAGCCATTCAAGGGTCTGCTGCTGGGCCTGTTCTTCATCACGGTCGGCGCCGGGATCGACTTTGCGCTGGCCACCGAACGCTATGGCGAGGTCCTGTTCTGGGCGGCGCTGGTGATCGTTACCAAGGCTGCGGTGCTGCTCGCCATTGCCCGGCTGGCCGGTGTCCGGCGCGAGGCGGGCTGGCTGTTTGCGCTGTCGCTGGCGCAGGCAGGAGAGTTCGCCTTCGTGCTGATCGCGTTCGCCGTCGCCAATGCCGTTTTCCCGCAAGACCTTGCCGACCTGCTGCTGCTGATCGTGGCGCTGACCATGCTGGTCACGCCATTGCTGTTCATCCTCTACGACAAGGTCATCGCCCGGATGTATTGCGACAGCCCCGAGCGCGAGGCAGACACGATCGAGGAAGAGAACCCCGTAATCATCGCCGGGCGCGGGCGCGTTGGCGGGATTGTTGACCGCATGCTCCAGGCCGCTGGCTTCCAGACGACCGTCATCGATTATGAAAGCAGTCACCTCGAGATCGTGCGCAAGTTCGGCTTCCGCACCTACTTCGGGGACGCGACCCGGCCCGACCTGCTGCACGCGGCGGGAATTGGCAAAGCGAAGTTGCTGGTGGTTGCGCTCGACGAGCGCGAGCAGATCGACAAGCTGGTGCAATATGCGCTGGCGAACTTCCCGAACCTTCACGTTACCGCGCGCGCAATCGATCGAAACCACGTGTTCGAGCTATGGTCTTACGGTTGCCGCGACATCATCCGCGAGACTTATGACAGCTCGATCCGGATGGGGCGCTCGGCTTACGAGGCGCTCGGGATCGA
>JAHDXX010000253.1 GCA_023384025.1 Sphingomonadaceae bacterium | reverse complement strand
ACCTGGACCGGCTCGGCCCCGTTGTCGAGCAGGTGCTGGTAGGCGTGACGCGCGTCGCGAACGCGGAAGGCCATGCCGCAGGCCGACGGGCCATGTTCGCGGGCGAAATACCACGCCGCGCTCTTCGGCTCGTAGTTGGCGATCAGGTTGATCCCGCCCTGGCGCCACAGCTGCACATCTTTGCTGCGGTGGCTCGCCACATGGGTGAAGCCCATCGCCTGGAACACCGGTTCCAGCACGCCCTTTTCCGGTGCGCAGAATTCGACGAACTCGAAGCCGTCGAGGCCGGCGGGGTTTTCAAACAGGTCGGGCATGGGAAATCCTCGGGCAAACTGGTTTCAGTGGAAACTATATCGCATAGGTCCTACGGTGTAAAGGCAACCGGGCGGATACTGGCAGGATGATGCATTGCGAATGCGGCTGCATCACGGCAAAGCCACGCATGAAGGGAGAGTGCCATGATCCGCACGCAGGGCATCAACCACATTGCACTGGTCTGTCGTGACATGCGCGAGACGGTCGACTTCTACACCCGCGTGCTCGGGATGCCGCTGGTCAAGACTGTCGCCTTGCCCGATGGCGGACAGCACTTCTTCTTCGATTGTGGCGGAGGGTCCAGCGTGGCATTCTTCTGGTGGGCTGACGGCCCGCCAGCGGCACCGGGGATCGCCTCGGTCGAACGGTTTCCCGACAAGGCCAAGACGGCGGTCGGCTCGATGAACCACCTCGCCTTCCACATGGAGGAAGCAGAGCTGTCGGCCTCGATCGCCCGGCTCGCAGAGCATGGCGTACCGCACACCCCCGTAGTGGTGAACCATGACGACAGCCCGTTCGGCGTGTCGCGCGAGCTGCACGAGGGGGTATTCGTCCGCTCGGTCTATTTCACCGATCCCAACGGGATAATGCTCGAATTTGCCGCCTTCACGAAACACTTCGGGCCGGACGATATCCGCCACGAACCCGCCACGGCTGCTGACCGGGTGGAGGCCTGAATGCCCCGCCTGCGCGAAGTTCCACTGGCCGAAGCAGACAGTGAAGTCGCCCGCCCGCTCTATCACGTGCTGTTCGGTGAGCGCGATCCGGTTGCAGACCCTGGCACGGCGACCGGCACGCGCGGCGACTGGTGGACGGTCTTCGCTAACTCGCCCGACACGCTGAAGCATGCGGCGCAGGGCTTTGCCTACTATCGCAGCAGCCGGCGAAAGCTCGACCCGGTGTTGCGCGAGCTGGGCCAGACCTGGGCCGGCTATGCCAATGGCAGCCAGTTCGTCTTTTCCCAGCATTGCAAGAGCTTGCGCGGGCTTGGTGTGAGCGAGGCGAAGATTGCCGCGATACCCACATGGCAGACCGCAACCTGCTTCGACCCCCGCGAACGGCTGGTGCTGGCTTATGCTGACCGTCTGGTGACGCACAGAGGAAGGGTTCCCGATGCACTGTTCGCCGAACTCAAGGCGGAGTTCAGCGACGAGGAAATTCTCGAACTCACCTACATTACCTGCCTTTACGACATGCACGCGGTGATGAGCCGCGCGCTGCGCACCGAATTCGACGACCGGGACGATCCGGTGGTCGAAGTGGCAGCCCCGGAGGGGTTTTCCGCCACCGATTTCCTCGACACTGGCCGCTGAAGGTATCCTGACGAATGCATGACGAACGCGAAGACCTCGCTGAAATCCGCCGCGCCGTGCGCGCCCTGTGCAACGAGTTTCCCGGCGAATACTGGCGCGAGAAGGACCGCGAGCGCGCCTATCCCGGCGAATTCGTCGACGCGCTGACCAAGGCCGGATTCCTCGCCGCGCTTATCCCGGCAGAATACGGCGGCTCCGGCCTCAAGCTCGATGCGGCCTGCGTGATCATGGAGGAAATCCAGGCGGCGGGATGCAATGGCGCCGCAGCGCATGCGCAGATGTATGTCATGAACACCTTGCTGCGCTACGGCGACGAGGAACAGAAGGCGGCCTATCTGCCCGGCATCGCGAGCGGCGAACTGCGCTTGCAGGCCTTTGGCGTGTCCGAGCCGACCAGCGGCACCGATACCCTCTCCCTCAAGACCCGTGCGGTGCGTGATGGGGACCACTACGTCGTCAACGGGCAGAAGATCTGGACGAGTCGCGCCGAGCATTCGGATCTCATGGCTCTGCTCGCCCGTACGACCCCCCGCGAGGAAGTCGCCAGCAAGACCGAGGGCTTGTCGCTGTTCCTTGTCGACATGCGCGAAGTGGTGGGGAAGGGCATGACCATCAAGCCGATCCGCACGATGATGAATCATTCGACCACCGAGGTGTTCTTCGACGACATGCGTATTCCGGCAAGCGCGCTGATCGGCGAGGAAGGGAAGGGCTTCCGCTACATCCTGTCAGGTATGAACGCCGAACGCATCCTGATCGGGGCCGAGTGCATCGGCGATGCCAAATGGTTCATCGAACGCGCAACGGCCTATGCCAACGACCGCGGGGTTTTCGGCAGGCCTATCGGAAAGAACCAGGGAATCCAGTTCCCTATCGCCCGCTGTTACGCCCAGATGCGCGCCGCCGAGCTGATGGTCCACCACGCCGCAGAGGTCTATGACCGGGGCGGCAATGCCGGGGCGGAGGCCAACATGGCAAAGATGCTTGCTTCCGAAGCGAGCTGGGCTGCGGCGGACATGTGCGTGCAGACCCACGGCGGATTCGGCTTTGCCGAGGAATACGATGTCGAGCGCAAGTTCCGCGAGGCGCGGCTCTACACCGTTGCCCCGATCTCGACGAATCTGATCCTCAGTTATCTGGCGGAACACGTGCTCGGACTGCCGCGTTCTTACTAGCGGTTTTGACTTTCCCGCTTGACCCGCTGAATCACATGTGATTCATGTGACGTCATGACGCGAGAGGGCCACCGGATAGCATTGCCGAAGGAACAGCTGGTCCAGCTGTGTGCTCTCACCGCGCTGCTGGTTATGGGCGGGCTGGTGATTGCCGGTCCGGGCGGGCTGCTGTCGTGGCGGGAAAATCTGGCGCTGCTGGAGCATCGTGAAGCGCAGATTGCCGCTCTCACCGAAGAGCGCGACGTTCTGCGCAACCGGATCGATCTGCTTCATCCCGACCACGCCGACCCCGACCTGACCGGCGAATTGCTGCGCCAGAACCTCAATGTGGTCCACCCTGACGAGATCGTCCTGCCGCTCGACGCGACGCCCGGCGAGTAAGCCCGCATAACAGCTGTAATCGTATGCACCCGCACCGTGCCGGGCGGCACAAGCGTTGCGTGCCGTAGCGGCTTGTGCCTATAGCAGGGGAAGCAACAGACGCCCGCTTCCTCCCCAGGGCCGGGCCAGACAGGGATCACCGCACCTTGGCCAAGACCCCCAGCACCCGCAAGGCAGCCCCGAAGAAGAAGGCCGCAGCCGACACTGACAGCTTCGTCCTCCATTCGCTCCAGGAAGCGCACGAGAAAGCGCCGCTCTATCCGGCCAGCGTCGACGAGATGCTCAAGTTCTACGAGCAGATGCTGCTGATCCGGCGGTTCGAGGAAAAGGCGGGGCAGCTTTACGGTCTCGGCCTGATCGGCGGGTTCTGCCACCTCTACATCGGGCAGGAAGCGGTTGCGATCGGCCTGCAAAGCGCGCTCGATCCGGAGCGGGACAGCGTCATCACCGGCTATCGCGACCATGGCCACATGCTCGCCTATGGCATTGATCC
>JAHDXX010000252.1 GCA_023384025.1 Sphingomonadaceae bacterium | reverse complement strand
CACCAACCGTGCCCGCCGCGCGGCAAAGCTGATGGCGGCAACTCCGGTGATCGACCGCGCCAATCTGGAGCGGATCAAGTACGACACCGGCTACGAACGCACCGGCTATGTCGCGCAGATGCTCGACGAGGTCGCCGCGCTCGACCTCAAGCGCGAGCCGCAACTGGCCAGGGCGCAGGCCCTGCTGGCAAGCTGGGACATGACCGCCGACAACAAGGGCGCGGGCGACGCGATCGCGCTGCTGATGATCAAGGACTTCATGTCGGCCGAATACCAGAACAAGCCATGGCCCGATGCGCGCGAGAAGCTGGAGGCCGCAACCGACCATCTGATGACCCACTTCGGGCGGCTCGACCCGCCGATGTCAGACCTGCTGCGCCTGCGGCAGGGCACGGTCGACCTGCCGCTTGATGGCGGGTCCGACACCCTGCGCGCCTCGACCACGTGGGACGTGCACGACGACGGTCGGCTCGCGCTGCGCCATGGTGACAGCTTCCTGATGTTCGTCGAATGGGAGCCCGGCAAGCCGGTCCGCTCGCAATCGATCCAGCCGTTCGGCGCGGCGATTACCCGCGCCGACAGCCCGCACTTTGCCGACCAGGCGCCGCTGTTTGCCCGTCACGAGCTCAAGCCGGTGCATTTCTGGCGCACTGATGCGCTCAAGAATGCCATTGGTCGAAAAACTGTCACCAGCCGCTGACCCGGCATTATCGTCACGCGCGCGGATAAGCGTCACATGGGACTGAACAATATGCGTCTGAAGTTTGCCTCAACCAGCCTGATCGCCCTCTCGCTCGTTGCTGTCAGCGGCATCGTGCCAGCCAGCCCGGCCCTCGCGGGCAAGGTTACCAGCAGCAGCAAGGCAGCGACCATGGCCGAACCGGCCCCGGTGGCGGAGCTGATCGAGAAAGTCTCGATCCCCTACGAACGCTTCCAGCTGCCCAACGGCCTGACCGTGCTGGTGCACACCGATCGCAAGGCGCCGGTGGTGGCGATCTCCATGTGGTACAACGTCGGCTCGAAGCACGAGCCCAAGGGCAAGACCGGCTTTGCCCACCTGTTCGAGCACCTGATGTTCAACGGCAGCGAAAACGCACCGGGCGACTTCTTCGAGCCGATGCAGCAGATCGGCGCGACCGACATGAACGGCACCACCTGGTTCGACCGGACCAACTACTTCCAGACCGTGCCGACCGGCGCGCTCGATGCCGGGCTGATGCTGGAAAGCGACCGCATGGGCTACCTGCTCGGCGCGGTGACGCAGGAGAAGCTCGATAACCAGATCGACGTGGTCCAGAACGAGAAGCGCCAGGGCGACAACCAGCCCTATGGCATCGTCGAATACGAGCAGCTGGAAAACCTCTATCCCTCGGGCCACCCCTATCACCATTCGACCATCGGCTCGATGGACGACCTAACCTCGGCCACGCTGGAAGACGTGAAGCAGTGGTTCCGTGACAACTACGGCCCGAACAACGCCGTGCTGGTTCTGGCCGGTGACATTGACGCCAAGACCGCGCGCGAGAAAGTGACCAAGTGGTTCGGTGCCATTCCCAGCGGCAAGGCCACATCCAAGGTCGATGCACCGGTGCCGGATCTGCCGGAGCCCAAGGCCAAGACGATCTATGACCGCATCGCCACCCCGCGGGTCTACCGCATGTGGGCGGTGCCGGGTCTCGACAACCGCGAATACCTGCCGCTGGCCATGGGCGCGACCGTGCTCGGCGGGCTCGCCAGCTCGCGGCTCGACAATGCACTGGTGCGCGAACAGCAGATCGCCGTGCGCGTTTCGGCCAATGCCGAGATCTTTGCGCAGGCCGGCCAGTTCGTCGTTTCGGCCGATGCTGCCCCCGGGGTCGACCAGGCGACTCTCGACGCCGCGCTTGACGCCGAGATCGCCAAGTTCATCGCTGAAGGGCCGACCGACGACGATATCCAGCGCGCTGCGACTGTCTTCGCTTCCGGCCAGATCCGCGGGCTGGAGCGGGTCGGCGGGTTCAACGGCAAGGCCCCGACGCTGGCACAGGGCCTGCTCTATGAAGGCGATCCGGGTGCCTACAAGAAGACCCTCGAGCAGGCCGCCGCGCTGACTGCGGGCGAAGTGCGCGACGTGACCGCGAAGTGGCTGTCACGCCCGGTCTTCGCCCTGAACGTCCTGCCCGGCGAACGGCAGGAAGGCGGCGAGAACCGCGGTGGCTTCTTCACCGGCGGCGGCATGGGCGAAGCGGCATCGGGCCCGGCGTTCTATGCCGACCCCATGATGCTGATGGGCGCAGGCGGCGCCGTCGCCGCAGAGGCTGACCGCTCCACCATCCCCGCGGTGGGCGAGCTGGCACCGCTCGACTTCCCCGCGATCGAGCGCGCCACGCTGTCCAACGGAGTGAAGGTGTTCTTTGCCAAGCGCACGGCTGTGCCGACGGTTTCGGTCCGGCTCAACTTCGATGCGGGCTACGCGGCTGATCCGGCGGGCAAGCTCGGCTCCACCTCGTTGCTGCTGCAACTGATGGACGAAGGGACCCGATCGCTCGACTCCCAGGGGCTGGCCATTGCCAAGGAACGGCTCGGTGTGAACTTGGGCGGGTTTGCCAATGCCGACATTACCGCCTTCACCCTCGATACGCCGACTGCCAACCTCGCCCCGGCGCTGTCGCTGCTGGCCGACTATGTCCAGCATCCGGGGTTTGATCCGCGCGCGCTGGAACGCGTCCGCGCACAGCAACTGACCCGGATCAAGAACGAGCTCAACAATCCGAGCCAGATCGCCCAGCGCACGCTGGCGCAGGCCATGTTCGGAGACGAACACCCCTACGGCATGCCCCCCTCGGGCACCGGCGATCCGGCAGCAGTGGAAGACATGACCGTGCAGGACCTGCGCGACTTCCACCAGATGTGGATCCGGCCCGACCTGGCGCAGATCTTCGTGGTCGGCGACACCACCCTGTCGGACGTCACCCGCCAGCTCGAAGCGAGCCTCGGCAAATGGCAGCCGCCTGCGGTCACTGCTCCCGAAAAGAGCTACGACGCAGCGATCCCTGCCCCGCAGCAGCGGATCATCCTCGTCGACCGGCCCAATTCGCCCCAGTCGGTGATCATCGCCGGACGCGTCCTGCCGCACAAGGGCACCGACGACCTGCTGGTGCTCGATGCCGCCAACGAAGTGTTCGGCGGCAGCTTCCTCAGCCGGATCAACATGAACCTGCGCGAGACCAAGGGCTGGTCCTATGGCGTGCGCAGCCTGCTGCCGCAGCCGATCGACCGGGCGAGCTTCCAGATCTTTGCCCCCGTCCAGGCGGATCGCACCGGGGATTCGATCGCGGAACTGCGCAAGGACCTTGCCGAGTACACCTCGGACAAGGGCGTGTCGGCGGAAGAGCTGACCCGGATGATCAACGGCAACGTGCGCGAACTGCCCGGACGATTCGAAACCAGTGGCAGCGTGCTCGGCGGGATGGTCAGCATCGTGACCTACGACCGTCCGGACGAATACTACGAGCAGCTGGCCGGAAAATATTCGGACCTGACCTCCGATGCGGTTGACGCTGCGGCACGGCAGGATCTGCTCGGATCGGACCTGGTCTTCGTCGTGGTCGGCGATGCTTCGGTTGTGCGCGGACAGCTTGACGCGCTCGGTCTTCCGGTAGAGGAACGCAAGGCGGCGGCCGACTGACCGGCCCTGTTGCACGAAATTTGATCAACGGAGAGAAGCATGTCGCTTTCAGGCAACTACGAATGCGTCACCAAGACCCCGAT
>JAHDXX010000251.1 GCA_023384025.1 Sphingomonadaceae bacterium | reverse complement strand
TGGAAAAATCCGACCAGTCCGTGCCGCGCGCCGATCGCCGCCCTGTCGGTCAGCGGGGCGGACAGGTCCTGCGCGAGTTGCCGCGCGCCGGCGGCGGTAACGCACCGGTCGACCGCCTCGAGCAGGCTGCCCGCGCGCCCGCCGCGCTGGCTTTCGACTATCTCCAGGCTGGCGCGGGTGGCTTCGTCCATCGCCATCAGCGCGCCGCTTTCGCGGGCAACCGGCGGAAGCAGCAAGGGCATGGTGCCGCGCCCGACATGGTCGAGATAGGCAAGCAGGCCCCCGGCGGCCGCCAGCATCGCCCGGCTGAAGCTGCCGAACCCGTCGAGCGTGGCGACACCGTGCACGCGCCTGAGCACTGCCTCGCCTTCGTCGCTGGCAAAGCTTGCGCGGGGGCGTTCGATCGCCCCGTCAGGCGCGGAATCCCACCCTTCCGGCAGCACCACTTCCGATGGCGCCAGCCGGGCGAGGGCAGCGGCAATCTGGTCAGGGGCGCATTCCTCCAGCTCCATCCGCCCGGTGGAGATGTCGACCGCTGCGAGACCCGCCATCCCGCGCACATTGCACACGGCCGCCAGCACGTTGGCCCGACGCGGTTCAAGCAGGGTTTCCTCTGTCAGAGTTCCGGCAGTGACGAAGCGGACGATGTCGCGCCGCACCAGTGCCTTGGAGCCCCCACGCCGCTTTGCCTCCTCGGGCGTTTCGACCTGCTCGGCGATCGCCACCCTGCATCCGGCGCGGATCAGGCGGGCAAGGTAGCTTTCCGCCGCGTGCACCGGCACGCCGCACATCGGCACTACTTCGCCCCCGTGTTCGCCCCGACTGGTCAGCGCGATGTCGAGGATCCCGGCGGCAGTGCGTGCATCGTCAAAGAACAGTTCGAAGAAATCGCCCATGCGGTAGAACAGCAGGCAATCGCCTGCCTCGCGCTTGAGCGCGTGGTACTGTTCCATCATTGGCGTGGGTTTGGCGGACATCAGGTGCCAGACCTAGGCGCGGGTCGCACGATTCGGAAAGGGCAGGTCTCCTGCTTTCCCCTGCAAGAGTGTCGCCTTTCCCCTATCGACTCGCGGATTGCTCGGCTAAGCCCGCGCGGACGAGCTAGCGAGGGGGCAGTCAAGTGGCCGAAGAGAAGACGTCCAGTTTCACCGCGCGCGAGGCGCTGTTCTACCACGAGACCATCCGGCCGGGTAAGATCGAGATCATCGCCAGCAAGCCGATGGCGACCCAGCGCGATCTGTCGCTCGCCTATTCGCCGGGTGTGGCCGTTCCGGTGGAAGCGATTGCGGCCGATCCTTCGCTCGCGGCCCGCTACACTGCCAAATCCAACCTTGTTGCGGTGATCTCCAACGGCACCGCCATTCTCGGCCTCGGCAATCTCGGTGCACTTGCGTCGAAGCCGGTGATGGAAGGCAAGGCCGTGCTGTTCAAGCGCTTTGCCGACGTCGATTCGATCGACATCGAGCTTGCCACCGAAGATCCTTACGCCTTCATCGAAGCGGTCGCGCTGATGGAGCCGACCTTTGGCGGCATAAACCTTGAAGATATCAAGGCGCCCGAATGCTTCATCATCGAAGCGGCCCTTCGTGAACGCATGAACATCCCGATCATGCACGACGACCAGCACGGCACGGCGATCATCTCTGCCGCGGGCCTGCTCAACGCCTGTCACCTCACCGGACGCGATATCCGCGACGTGAAGGTGGTGGTGAATGGCGCAGGTGCGGCAGCGATTGCCTGTACCGCGCTGATCAAGGCGATGGGTGTCCAGCACGATAACGTAATCATGTGCGACCGGTCCGGCCCGATCACGCGCGACCGCGACAATCTTGACCAGTGGAAGAGCGCCCATGCGGTCGATACTGCGGCGACCAGCCTGGAAGAGGCGCTGGTCGGTGCGGACATCTTTCTGGGTCTTTCCGCCGCCGGGGCGCTCAAGCCCGAATGGGTGGCGAAGATGGCTGACAAGCCGATCATCTTCGCGATGGCCAATCCCGTGCCGGAAATCATGCCTGACGAAGCGAAGGCTGTACGGCCGGACGCGATCGTCGCCACCGGGCGCAGCGACTTCCCGAACCAGGTCAACAACGTGCTCGGCTTCCCGTTCATTTTCCGCGGTGCGCTCGACGTGCAGGCGACCACGATCAACGAGGAAATGAAGGTCGCCGCCGCCCGCGCCATTGCCGAACTGGCACGCGAACGGGTGCCCGATGAAGTGGCCGCCGCCTACGGCAAGAACCACAAGTTCGGCACCGACTACATCATTCCGGCCCCGTTCGACCCGCGCCTGATCGAGGTTGTCTCCTCTGCGGTTGCCAAGGCGGCGATGGACAGCGGCGTCGCCAAGGCACCGATTGCCGATCTCGATGCCTACCGCCATTCGCTCAAGTCGCGCCTCAACCCGACCACTTCGGCGCTGACCAACGCCTATGAACTGGCCCGGTCCAACCCGGGGCGGGTGGTGTTTGCCGAAGCGGAAGAGGACGTCGTCCTGCGCGCCGCCATCCAGTACCGAGACTTCGGCTATGGCACCCCGATCCTGGTCGGGCGGACCAAGCGTGTGGTCGACAAGCTGCACATGCTCGGCGTGTCCGATCCGGGTGCGTTCGAGATCCAGAACTCGGCGGACAGCCCGCATGTCCCGGCAATGGTCGACTATCTCTACAAGCGGCTCCAGCGCAAAGGCTACACCGAGCGCGACGCGCGCCGGATGGTCAACCAGGAACGCAACGTGTTCGCCGCGTTGCTGGTCGCGCTGGGCCATGGCGACGCCATGATCAGCGGCCTGACCCGCACCTTCGCCCAGACCGCGCGCGAAGTGAACCGGGTGCTCGATCCCAAGCCCGGCGGGGTGCCGTTCGGCGTGCACATGATGATCGGCAAGAACCACACCACGTTCCTCGCCGACACCACCATCAACGAACGCCCCACGGCGGAGCAACTGGCCCATATTGCCACCGAGACCGCCGCAGTCGCCCGCCGGATGGGCCACGAACCGCGGGTCGCGTTCCTCAGCTATTCGACTTTCGGCAATCCGCCGGGCCAGTGGCTGGGCAATATCCGCGATGCGGTGGCGATCCTCGATGCGCAGAAGCCCGATTTCGAGTACGAAGGCGAAATGGCGCCCGATGCCGCGCTCAACCCCAAGGTCATGGCGCTCTATCCCTTCAGCCGCTTGTCTGCCCCTGCCAACGTCCTCGTCATGCCGGGCCTGCAATCGGCTAATCTTTCGGCAAAGCTGCTGCGCGAACTGGCCGGCAACGCCACGATCGGGCCGATGCTGATCGGGATGGAAAAGCCGGTCCAGATCGCCCCGATGACGGCGATCGCGCCCGATATCCTGACGCTGGCGGTGCTGGCCGGGGCAGGGGTGGTAGGGTAGCCTGTCAGGAGCCGCTTTGGTTCAGACGCTACTCGGTTCGCCGTCAGTGCAGGGCATCTTGCCGTGTTCGGGTTGTGTGCCGGGATTTGTTCAGCGCTTGAGCCGCGCTGCCAGTCCGAATAGTGCTGATGGTCTGTTGGAGACTGGAATTTCTAGGTAAAGGCTGGGATAACTATACATATGGGTCGCAAGGGAATTATTCTGGCGGGGGGCTCCGGCACCCGGCTCTATCCGCTCACGCGCGGCGTATCGAAACAGCTGATGCCGGTGTTCGACAAGCCGATGATCTACTATCCCCTGAGCACTTTGATGCTCGCCGGGATCAGGGAAATCCTGATCATTACCACGCCGGAAGACAGCGAACAGTTCCAGCGGGTTCTGGGTGACGGCAGCGGATTTGGCATAACGTTGCGCTATGCTGTCCA
>JAHDXX010000250.1 GCA_023384025.1 Sphingomonadaceae bacterium | reverse complement strand
TGCGGCTGGTGTTCGATGGCGAGGACGGCACCAAGATCGACCTCGACGTATTCGACTTCCCGAGCGCCGGCGTCGCCATGGCGATGTACAACCTCGACGATTCGATCCGCGACTTCGCTCGCGCCAGCTTCAACTACGGCCTGTCGCTCGGCTGGCCGGTGTATCTCTCCACCAAGAACACCATCCTCAAGGCCTATGACGGCCGCTTCAAGGATCTGTTCCAGGAAGTGTTCGACACCGAAGGCTTCGCGGAGAAGTTCAAGGCGGCAGGGATCGTCTACGAGCACCGCCTGATCGACGACATGGTTGCATCCGCGCTCAAGTGGAGCGGCAAGTTCGTGTGGGCGTGCAAGAACTACGATGGCGACGTCCAGTCCGACACCGTCGCGCAGGGCTTCGGCTCGCTCGGCCTGATGACCTCGGTGCTGATGAGCCCCGACGGCAAGACCATCGAAGCCGAGGCGGCGCACGGCACCGTCACCCGCCACTACCGCCAGCACCAGCAGGGCAAGGCGACCAGTACCAACCCGATCGCCAGCATCTTCGCCTGGACCCGCGGCCTGATGTACCGCGGCAAGTTCGACGAGACCCCCGATGTGGTGAAGTTCGCCGAAACGCTTGAGCGGGTCTGCATCGAGACTGTCGAGCGCGGCCAGATGACCAAGGACCTCGCACTGCTGATCGGCCCCGAACAGAGCTGGATGACGACCGAACAGTTCTTCGAGGCGATCGTGCAGAACCTCGAGAAGGAAATGGCCAGCTGGGCGTGACGGGCAAATCAGGGCGGCTGCCTTCGCTGCTTCTCACCGGGCTGGCGCTGATCCTTGCCAGCCCGCTGCTCGCGCCTCAGTTGCTGGCTTTTCCGCATGTCGCGCAGGTCGGATCGGACCGGGTCTATTCGGAACAGGCCATTGATCGCGCCGAACTTGAGCGCGTCGTGGATCGCGCAAACGCCCTCGCCGCCGCCAGCCCACTTGCGCGTGCAGACGAGGGGCGGCCAGTCTTTTTGACAGACGGGGGCTGGCGCTGGCGCTGGCTGTCCGTTTCCGCCTCGGGCGCCTTTGCCCTCACCCGCCCACTCAGCAAGGCGGTGATCCTCAACCGTAGTGATGTTGCGAAGGACCGGATCTACAACGGTTCCGTACTTGCAGGTGAGCGCACCCTGTCTGGCGTCATAGCGCATGAGAAATGCCATGGCATGATCCGGGGTCGATATGGCATAGTGCGCGCTTCAACTTTCGCGCAGGAGCTGGTCGAAGGATATTGCGACCATATCGCTCAAGAATCCACGCTCAGCGCAGCGCAGGTAGCTACGTTCGCCAGGGACTACCCCGACCACCCCGCACTTCCTTACTACCACGGTCGTCGCAAGGTAGAGGCAGCGCTGCATGCCAACGGCGGCTCCGTTGAGGCACTGTTTGAAGGCTGGTAACCGCTGGCGGTTGGCACATCGGCAAGCACCCGTCTAAGGTCCCCCCATGGCCGGTGAACTCGCCCCCTCCCCGATGTTGTCCGATGCGCTGGTGATCCTTGGCGCGGCGGGGATCGTGATACCGGTATTCGCCCGGTTCCGGGTGACGCCTGTGATCGGCTTCATCCTGATCGGCATCGCTGTCGGCCCCTTCGGGCTGGGCAAGCTGGTGTTCGAACACCCGTGGCTCAGTCATGTGACCATATCCGACCCGCAAGGCCTGGAGCCATTTGCCGAATTCGGCATCATACTGCTGCTGTTCGCCATCGGGCTGGAGCTGTCGTTCAACCGGCTATGGGCCTTGCGCCGACTGGTGTTCGGGCTCGGCGCGATGGAGCTGATGATCATCGGCACATCGCTGGCCGCCGTTCTGGCCATGATGGGCCAGTACTGGACCGGCGCGCTGGCGCTGGGGTTTGCCCTCGCTTTTTCCTCGACCGCCATCGTGCTGCCGATCTCCGGCACCTCCTCTCCAGTTGGGCGGGCAGCGCTTTCGATGCTGCTGTTCGAAGACATCATGATCGTGCCGATCGTGTTCATGCTCGGCGCCATGGCGCCTTATGCGCAGGAAGCCGGGTGGGAGGGCTTGCTCAGCACTTTGTGGCAGGGTGCGCTGGTGGTGGGCGTGTTGCTGGTTACCGGGCGCCTCGCCCTGCCCCGCCTGTTCGCCCAGGCTGCGCGGACCAAAAGCCCCGAGCTGTTCCTTGCGGCATCGCTGCTGGTGGTCATCGGAGCCAGCCTCGCAACTGCAGTGGTCGGCCTCTCGCCCATTGTCGGCGCGCTGATTGCCGGGCTGCTGATCGCCGAGACCGAGTACCACACCGAAGTCGAGGGCATCCTCGAACCGTTCAAGGGTCTGGCGCTGGGGGTTTTCCTGATCACTGTCGGCATGAGCATCGACCTGCTGACGGTGTGGGACAATATCTGGATGATCGGCCTCGCCGTGGTCGGCGTGCTCACCTTCAAGGCGCTGGTTACGATGGGGCTGCTGCGGATGATGGGCGCGCGGCGAGGCACTGCGGCGGAAACCGGCATTCTGATGGCCAGCCCTTCGGAAACCACGCTGATCGTGCTCGCAGCTGCCAGTTCCGCCTTGCTGATCCAGCCCGGCACCGCCCAGTTCTGGCAGATCGTGACCGCCATCGGGCTGACCATCACGCCGCTCTTGGCCCGGCTTGGCCGCTCGGTTGCGCGGCGGGTGGAACCGGTTGCGGAGCTGCCCGACGAGGACGACGGCAGCAATCCGCGGGTCATCATCGTCGGGATTGGCCGGGTCGGGCGGCTGATCGCCGACATGCTCGACGTCCACCAGCGCCCCTATCTCGCGATCGATACCGATTCCGACATGATCGAACGGGCCATTCGCGAAGGCTACCGCGCCAAATTCGGCGATGCGACACGGGCCGATGCGCTGAGCCGCCTGGGCATTGCCGAAGCACCGGCAGTGGTGCTGACCATGGATGAGCCGGTCCTCGTCCAGCGCATGGTCGCAAAGCTGCGCAAGCAGTACCCCGATCTCCTGATCGTGACCCGCGCGCGCGATCCGGAACACGCCGCTGCACTCTACCGCGCCGGGGCAAGTCATGCCGTGCCGGAGACGCTGGAAAGCTCGCTCCAGCTATCGGAGGCGGTGCTGACCGACATCGGCGTGGCGGTCGGCCCGGTGATCGCTTCGATCCACGAGAAGCGCGACGAGTTCCGCGCCCAGATCGAACGTGAAGGCGAGCTTGATTATAAGCCCAAGCTGCGCACCAGCAACCGCAAAACTGAACAGCCCGGCTAGGCTGCAACGGTCTCCATCGCCGCCTTCACGGCAGCGACAGCCTCTGCCGCCTTGTCCGCATCCGGCCCGCCGCCCTGGGCCATGTCAGCGCGCCCGCCGCCGCCCTTGCCGCCGAGCGCCTCCACCCCGGCCCGGACCAGCGCGACCGCGTCGAACCGGGCAGTCAGGTCGTCGGTTACCGCCACGGCGATGGCCGCGCGGCCTTCGTTGACCGCGACGGCCACTGCCACGCCCGATCCGAGCCGCTGCTTGGCACCGTCGAGCAGCCCGCGCAGTTCCTTGGCGTCAAGCCCGTCGTAGACCTGGCCGGAGAAGCTGACCCCGGCGACAGTCTCGTCTGCTGGAGCGCCTGCCGCAGCGCCGCCCCCGCCAAGGGCGAGCGCTCTCTTCGCTTCGGCCAGTTCGCGCTCAAGCCGCTTGCGTTCGTCGACCAGCGCCGCAATCCGAGCCTCGACTTCGTCGGGCGAGGCCTTGATCGTCCCGGCAATGCTTTTGAGCGCTTCCTCGCGCCCGACCAGCCACTGGCGCGCGGCCTCGCCGGTCAGCGCCTCGATCCGGCGCACGCCACTGGAGACCGCGCTTTCGGACACAAT
>JAHDXX010000249.1 GCA_023384025.1 Sphingomonadaceae bacterium | reverse complement strand
CCGGTCGGCAAGGGCCTGCTCGGCCGCGTGGTCGACGCGCTCGGCAACCCGATCGACGGCAAGGGCCCGATCGTCGCCGAGAAGCGCAGCCGCGTCGAATTGAAGGCCCCGGGCATCATCCCGCGCAAGTCGGTGCACGAACCGGTGCAGACCGGCCTCAAGGCGTTGGACGCGCTCGTCCCCGTCGGCCGCGGCCAGCGCGAACTGATCATCGGTGACCGCCAGACCGGCAAGACCGCCGTCGCGATCGACACCTTCATCAACCAGAAGGAAGCCAACGCCGGCACCGACGAAGGCAAGAAGCTGTACTGCATCTACGTCGCGGTCGGCCAGAAGCGCTCGACTGTCGCGCAGATCGTGAAGCAGCTCGAGGAAAACGGCGCGATGGAATACTCCATCGTGGTCGCCGCGACCGCTTCGGAGCCCGCTCCGCTGCAGTACCTCGCGCCCTACACCGGCTGCGCCATGGGCGAATTCTTCCGCGACAACGGCATGCACGCCGTGATCGTGTATGACGACCTTTCCAAGCAGGCCGTCGCCTATCGCCAGATGTCGCTGCTGCTGCGCCGCCCGCCGGGCCGCGAAGCCTACCCGGGCGACGTGTTCTATCTCCACAGCCGCCTGCTCGAGCGTGCGGCCAAGATGAACGACGAGAACGGCGCCGGTTCGCTGACCGCACTGCCGGTCATCGAAACCCAGGCCGGTGACGTGTCGGCCTACATTCCGACCAACGTGATCTCGATCACCGACGGCCAGATTTTCCTCGAAACCGGCCTGTTCTACCAGGGTGTGCGCCCGGCGATCAACGTCGGCCTGTCGGTCAGCCGCGTCGGCGGTGCCGCGCAGACCAAGGCGATGAAAAAGGTCGCCGGTTCGATGAAACTCGACCTCGCGCAGTACCGCGAAATGGCCGCCTTCGCCCAGTTCGGTTCGGACCTCGACGCTTCGACCCAGAAGCTGCTCAACCGCGGTGCCCGCCTGACCGAGCTGCTCAAGCAGCGCCAGTTCTCGCCGATGCCGTTCGAAGAGCAGACCGTGTCGATCTTCGCCGGCACCAACGGCTACCTCGACGCGATCCCGACCAACCGGGTGACCGAGTACGAAGCCGCCATGCTCAGCTACATGCGCAACGAGCATGCCGACGTGCTGGCCCTGATCCGCGACACCAAGGACTTCGGCGACGACGCCAAGTCCAAGACCGTCGCGGCGCTGGAAGCCTTCGCCAAGCAGTTCGCGTAAGAGATAGGAGACAACCTCCATACCCGTTCGTGCTGAGCTTGTCGAAGCACCGTATTTCTTTCTGCCTCGGTCGAAGTGAAGGACGGCCCTTCGACAAGCTCAGGGCGAACGGACTAGAGGATTAAACCATGGCCAGCCTCAAAGAACTCAAAGGTCGGATCAACTCGGTCAAATCGACCCAGAAGATCACCAAGGCCAAGCAGATGGTCGCCGCGGCCAAGCTGCGCCGGGCGCAGGCGGCGGCAGAAGCTGCGCGTCCTTATGCCGCGCGCCTTTCAGCCGTGATGGCTTCGCTCGCCGGCAAGGTGAGCGGAGACAGCGCGCCCAAGCTGCTGGCCGGAACCGGTGCGGACAAGCGCCACCTGCTGGTGGTGGTCAACACCGACAAGGGCCTCTGCGGCGGTCTCAACGCCAACCTGGTCAAGGAAGCCAAGCTCCAGGCCAAGCGGCTGATCGCCGAAGGCAAGGACGTGACCTTCTACCTCGTCGGCAAGAAGGGCCGCGCCCCGATCAAGCGCGACTTCGACAAGGCGATCGTCGCCGGGTTCGACACCAGCACGGTCAAGAACCCGGGCTTTGCCGAAGCCGAAGCCATCGCCGCCGAGCTCGTCGCGATGTTCGAGGAAGGCAAGTTCGACGTGGCGCACCTTGTCTACCCGACCTTCAAGTCGGCGCTGGCGCAGGACCCGACCACGGTCCAGCTGATCCCGGTCCCCGCCCCTGCCACCGCTGCCGAGAGCGACGCGGTGGTCGAATACGAGCCGGGCGAGGAGGAAATCCTCGAGGAACTTCTGCCGCGCTACGTGCGCACGCAGCTGTTCGGCGCGCTGCTCGAGCGCGAGGCTTCGGAACAAGGCGCCTCGATGACCGCGATGGACAACGCCACGCGCAACGCGGGCGAGCTGATCAGCAAGCTCACGATCATCTACAACCGCCAGCGTCAGGCGGCGATCACCACCGAACTCATTGAAATCATTGCTGGCGCGGAAGCGCTTTAAGATCGACCATGGAAGGTATAGCTTTACTAATCCCGGTCGCTCTAGTCCTCGGAGTAGTCGTATTAATGCGCAGGATATTTCGTTTTGACGATATGGCCGATGCGCAAATACGGATCGCTCGGGAACTCGAAGAACTTAATCGCAATTTGAAGAACAAATAATTCCGGCACCAAGGAAACGAACATGGCCACCGCAGTCCTCAACCAGACAACCACCGGCACCATCAGCCAGGTCATCGGCGCCGTCGTCGACGTGACCTTCGAAGGCGAGCTGCCGGCGATCCTGACCGCGCTCGAAACCAAGAACGGCGACAACACGCTGGTCCTCGAAGTCGCGCAGCACCTCGGTGAAAACACCGTCCGCACCATCGCGATGGACGCGACCGAAGGCCTGACCCGCGGCCAGCCGGTCAGCAACACCGGCGCGCAGATCTCGGTGCCGGTCGGCCCCAAGACGCTCGGCCGGATCATGAACGTGGTCGGCGAGCCGATCGACGAGCGCGGCCCCATCGGTGCCGACATGACCGCCCCGATCCACGCCGAAGCCCCGGCCTTCATCGACCAGTCGACCGAAGCCAGCATTCTCGTCACCGGCATCAAGGTGATCGACCTGCTCGCTCCCTACGCCAAGGGCGGCAAGATCGGCCTGTTCGGCGGCGCGGGCGTCGGCAAGACCGTGCTGATCCAGGAACTGATCAACAACATCGCCAAGGGCCACGGCGGCGTGTCGGTGTTCGCGGGCGTCGGTGAGCGGACCCGCGAAGGCAACGACCTCTACCACGAGTTCCTCGACGCCGGCGTTATCGCCAAGGACGCCGACGGCAACGCCACCAGCGAAGGCAGCAAGGTTGCCCTCGTGTTCGGCCAGATGAACGAGCCCCCGGGCGCCCGTGCCCGCGTCGCGCTGTCGGGCCTGACCATGGCCGAATACTTCCGCGACCAGGAAGGCCAGGACGTGCTGTTCTTCGTCGACAACATCTTCCGCTTCACCCAGGCGGGTTCGGAAGTGTCGGCGCTGCTCGGCCGTATTCCTTCGGCAGTGGGCTACCAGCCGACCCTCGCTACCGACATGGGCAACCTGCAGGAACGCATCACCTCGACCACCAAGGGTTCGATCACCTCGGTGCAGGCGATCTACGTTCCCGCGGACGACCTTACCGACCCGGCCCCGGCAACCTCGTTCGCGCACTTGGACGCGACCACCACGCTGAGCCGCGCGATCTCCGAACTCGGCATCTACCCGGCGGTGGACCCGCTCGACTCGACCAGCCGCGTGCTCGAACCGCGCGTTGTCGGCACCGAGCACTACGAAACCGCCCGCCGCGTCCAGGAAACGCTGCAGAAGTACAAGTCGCTGCAGGACATCATCGCCATTCTCGGGATGGACGAGCTCTCGGAAGAGGACAAGCTGACCGTCGCCCGCGCGCGCAAGATCCAGCGCTTCCTGTCGCAGCCGTTCCACGTGGCCGAAGTGTTCACCAACATCCCGGGCAAGTTCGTCCAGCTGGAAGACACCGTTAAGTCGTTCAAGGCTGTCGTCGACGGCGAATACGACCACCTGCCCGAAAGCGCCTTCTACATGGTCGGCGGGATCGAGGACGCGGTCGCCAAGGCATTCGCGGACGAGATGGCCGCCAACTTCCCCA
>JAHDXX010000248.1 GCA_023384025.1 Sphingomonadaceae bacterium | reverse complement strand
GCGGGTGCGACCGGTACCGGCAAGACAGTGACCCTGCAGGGCCTTGCCGAATGCTTCTCGGCAGAAGGCGTGCCGGTGTTCGTCGCCGACGTGAAGGGCGACCTATCCGGCATTGCCATGCCGGGCTCACCGCAGTTCAAGCACGCCGACAAGCTCGAATCGCGGGCGAAGGAGCTGGGGATCGCGGACTACGGCTATTCCGACAATCCGGTGATGTTCTGGGACCTCTACGGCGAACAGGGCCATCCGATCCGCACCACGGTATCGGAAATGGGGCCGCTGCTGCTCGCCCGCCTGCTCGATCTCAACGAGACGCAGGAAGGCGTGCTGCAGATCGTGTTTCGCCATGCCGACGAGAACGGTCTGCTGCTGCTCGATTTTGCTGACCTGCAGGCGGTGCTGGCCTGGGCGCAGGAGAACGCCGCCGAGCTTTCCGGCAAGTACGGCAATGTCGCCAAGCCGACTGTCGGCGCGATCCAGCGCCAGCTGCTGAGTTTCGAGGCGCAGGGCGCGGACAGGTTCTTCGGCGAACCTGCGCTGGAGATCGACGATTTCCTGCAAGTGGACGATCAGGGGCGCGGCTATGTCAACGTGCTCGCCGCCGACCAGCTGATGCGCAGCCCGAAGCTCTATGCCACCTTCCTGCTCTGGCTTCTGGCCGAGCTGTTCGAGACGCTGCCTGAAGTGGGCGATCCGGAGAAGCCCAAGCTGGTGTTCTTCTTCGACGAGGCGCACCTGTTGTTCGACGACGCGCCCAAGGCGCTGCAGGACAAGATCGAGCAGGTCGTGCGGCTGATCCGTTCCAAGGGCGTCGGCGTCTATTTCGTCACCCAGAACCCGATCGACATTCCCGAGGAAGTCGCCGGGCAGCTCGGCAACCGGGTGCAGCATGCGCTGCGCGCCTTCACCCCGCGTGACCAGCGCGCGATCAAGGCGGCGGCGGAAACCTTCCGCATCAACCCCGACCTCAAGGTCGCCGAAGTGATCACCGAACTGAAGGTCGGCGAAGCGCTGGTCTCGACCCTTGACGGCGACGGCGCGCCCACGGTGGTCCAGCGCACACTGATCCGCCCGCCGCGCAGCCGCCTCGGCCCGGTCACGCCGAAAGAGCGCGCGATCATCCAGTCGGTCAGCCCGCTCGACGGGAAGTACGATACTGCAGTCGACCGCGAGAGCGCTGCCGAAGTGCTCGCCGCCAAGGCGGTCGATGCTGCCGCTACGGCAGAGGAAGTCGAGGAGCAGGGCGAGGAAGCCGTGCGCGGTCGCCCGCGCAAGACCACCAGTCTGTGGGAGAAAGCGGGCAAGGCCGCCGCCGGGGCTGCCGCGAGCAGCGCCGCGACCATCCTCGCAGCCAAGATCTCGGGGAAGAAGAGCCGCTCCAGCGCCACCCGCAACGCCGCGACCGCGGCCGCCGGCACCATCGCGACCGAACTGGGCGGCAGCATCGCCGGCCGGTTCGTGCGCAACCTGATCGGCGGGCTGATGCGGTAATCAGGCGGCGGGGAGCCTGATCTCTACCCGCAATCCGCCTTCCGGGCGGTTGACCAGCACCAGCGTGCCGCCGTGCTGCTCGGCAATCGCGCGGGCGATGGCGAGGCCGAGGCCGGTGCCGCCGGTCTGGCGGTTGCGGCTCCCCTCGCCCCGCGCGAACGGTTCGAGCATTTCGGGGATGCGCTCGGGCGGAATGCCCGGCCCCTCGTCATCGACGCGCAGCACCGCCTGCCCGCGCTGGTCCAGCACTTCGACCCGCGCCGTCCGCCCGTAGCGCACGGCATTGCCGACAAGATTGCGCAGCGCGCGGCGCAGCAGGCTGGCCTGGACCGGGGCGACCAGCCGTGCGCCTTCCGCCAGCGTCACCGCTTCGCCGAGATCCTCGAACTCGCTCACGACCGAGGCGGCCAATGCACGCAGGTCGGTCGGCTCGCGCGCTTCGCCCGGGCGTCCAACCCGGGCGAGCATGAGAATATCGTCGAGCGTGGTCGTCATGTCCTCGATCGTTGCCACCATCCGCCCGCGCAGCGCGGCATCGGGCACGCTTTCCAGCCGCACCCGGAGCGCGGCGAGCGGGGTCTTGAGGTCATGCCCGATGGCCCCGAGCATGACGTCCTTCTCTTCCAGCAAGCCGCCTATCCGCCCTTCCATCGCATTGTGGGCAGCGATCAGGCGGCGGACATCGTCGGGGCCGGATTCCGGAAGTGGCGGCGCGGGCTGGCGGGTCTCGGCAAACTGCTCGGTCCGCGCGGTCAGGCTGGCAAGCGGCCGGGTGATCCTCCGCAGCAGGAGCCATAGCGCGGCGGTGAGGACGAGGAACAGGATCGCGGTCTGGACGAACACGGTGCGCTGCACCCCGCGCTCCACCGGCGGGCGCGGGACGCGGGCGATGGCCCACTGGCTCGCTCCATCACGGCGCACGGCAGCGACCAGCATGGGCCGGTCCGCCAGCCCTTCGCGCGCGATCCGGTCGGCCAGGCGCGGGCGACCCATGACCCAGGGGTCGTCGCCCACCCGCCTGACGACCACCTGCGTTTGCGCCACCGCGATCCCCTGCACGGCGAGCAGGCGCTGGAGGTCGCGCTCGAACCCGGCGTCGCGCCGGTCGCCCGCCAGTTGCGCCGGGCGGTCAGTCCATTCGAGCCTCAGGGGGCGTGGCCCTTCCTGCCAGCGGCTCTGGCCAGAAGGGACAACGAATTCGCGGCCGCGCTCGCGCCGCCCGCGCCGGTCATCGCGATCATTCCGGTCGAATGGGCGATCCTGCCGCACCAGCTGGATGGCGGCAGCATTGAGCATGGCCGCATCGCGGCGATTGTCGGCCGCGCGCAACAGCAGCACGGCGGACACCGCCTGCGCCACCAGCAAGGCGAGCATGACCGCCAGCAGCACTTGCCCGCGCAGGCTTCCCGGCCACAGCTTCATGCCTGCCCGCCGGTCATGCCCTGCCCGGCGCGATCCGCCGGACATCGGCGGCAAGGCAATAACCGCCCGCGCGCACAGTCTGGATCAGCACCGGATTGCGGCTGTCGGCTTCGATCTTGCGGCGCAGGCGGCTGACCTGGTTGTCGACCGCCCGGTCAAACAGGTGTGCCTCGCGCCCCTGCACGAGATCGAGCAGGCGGTCGCGATCGAGCACCTGGCGCGGATGGTCGAGCAGTGCGCGCAGCATGCGGAATTCGGCTGTCGTCAGCGGCACCAGCGTGCCCGCCGGATCGGTCAGGCGGCGGCGCAGGGGATCGAGCCGCCAGCCTTCGAACAGGTAATGCGCGTCTTCCTCCAGCGGAGCGGCAGAGCGTGACGACCGGCGCAGGACCGAGCGGATTCGCGCGACCAGCTCGCGCGGTTCGAACGGCTTGGTGACATAATCGTCCGCCCCGATTTCCAGCCCGACGATCCGGTCAGTCGCTTCGCCGCGGGCGGTCAGAAGGATCACCGGCAGGTCGCGCGCTTCGGTCAGGTGGCGGCACAGCGACAGCCCGTCCTCGCCCGGCATCATCACGTCGAGCAGGACCAGATCGGGTTGCAGATCGAGCAGGCGGCTGCGGGCCATCGCGGCACTCTCGGCCTCGTGCACGACAAACCCCTGGCCGGAGAGGTACTCGGCCAGGGGTTCGCGCAGGGTCGGTTCGTCATCGACCAGCAGCAGGGTGACAGGGGCAGTGTCGCTCATCGCAGAACCGGCCTTAGCGACTGCGCCTTCGCACCGGCAAGCGGCGCCTTACTGCCCGCCGCCGCGACGTTCGCCGCGCATCTGCTTCATGGCAGCGCGGGCAGCCTGCCGCTCAGTGGCGGTGACCGTGCCGTTGCCGTCGGTATCCATCCGGGCGAAGTGGCTGGCAACTGCGCGGTCGAACTCGGCGCGGGTCACCACGCGGTTGCCATCGGCGTCGGCGCGGCGGACAAG
>JAHDXX010000247.1 GCA_023384025.1 Sphingomonadaceae bacterium | reverse complement strand
CCCGAGGAGCCAGGTGTGAAAATCGGCGAACTGGCGAGCGCAACCGCAACCAAGGTCGAGACGGTGCGATACTACGAAAAGATCGGCCTTCTGCCGCCGCCTGCGCGCACTTCAGCCAATTACCGCGCCTATGGCAGCGACCATCTCGCCCGCCTCTCCTTCATCCGTCGCGCGCGCGATCTCGGCTTCAGCCTCGAAGCGGTACGCGAACTGCTCACACTCTCGGACGACAAGACGCAATCCTGCGAAGCGGTGGACGGCATCGCCCGCATCCACCTGAACGAAATCGACCGCAAGATCGGCGACCTGACCGCGCTGCGAACCGAACTTGATCGCGTAATCGGCTCCTGCCGTCACGGCACCGTGGCCGACTGCAAGATCATCGAAACGCTTGGACCGCGTCCAAACTGATGGCCGACACGTGCGTTAACGAAGGACTGCTTTGAGGGCAGCCTTTTTTTGGGGTGTGCAAAGTCTCAAATGCCAATGGATGGATCCGTCGCGATCCGATAGTTCGAACGGCAGTTTACCGCCTTTTCGTTACCGATTCCGGAAAGTCCACAAACCCGAACATTCGAGACTTTATCGCGCGATCTGAGCAAGTGACCATCCCACGTTCAAAGGCCAATCCGTTGGCCGACCCAAAGCCTCCTTCAATCAACCCGTGAAGGGTCCGCTACGCGTTCGCGTGCGGCCACTTCGTCTATCGCCTTCGTGGTGATTGCGGCTTCGCGCCGTCTGTCCGGGGCCTGTCGAGCGGGGATGGTCCCTGCTCCGAGACAGGAGCTCGAACATGTCACTCACCATCGCACAGCGTCACGCCTGGAGCCTCGCCCGCACCCTGATGGTCTGCGTCACTCTGTTCCACGCCGGTAACGGCTACGCCGCCGTCCCAACCTCGGAATTCGATGGCGACCCCAACAGCATCGTTCGCGAGTATGACCCGTTCAACCCCTGAACGCGCCACCCCGCACATCGCGAGCTGGCCGGATGCCCATAGGGTATTCCGGTCTGCGCCCATGTCTGCTACCAATTTCAGGCACATTGCGCTGCGGTGGAGGTGGAGAGCGCGTCCCTTGCCCTTGGCTTCAAGGAGGACGCCATGCTGATCGGCCTTGCCCTGATAATCGTCGCCGTATTCATGATCTGCGCGCTGCTTTTCCGCCTCTCGATCTACGCCTTGCCGCTGTTCGTCGCCTTTCTCGCTGGGTCGGCAACGTATCGCGGCGACAATGGCATTGTCGCCGCACTTTCCGCCGCAGCCATTGCCGCGATCTTGCTGCTCGCTGCAGCTCACTTCGCACTGGCCTTCGCCAAGTCCGACCTGACGCGGGTGGCGATCGGCATTACGTTTGCTGCTCCAGCAGCCGTCGCAGGCTATCATGCTGTCCACGGCATCGCGGCTGCGACCATGCCGCAAGGCGCATGGCAGCTCGTCGTTTCGCTGATCGGTGCTGCTGTCATTGCGACTGCTTCCTGGACGCAATGGAGCCGGGCCCGCCTCTAGCTTCGCCGTCCCGCAAAGCCCCGCCCGGCAGGTGCCGGACAGGGCTGGCACGTTCAAATTGGCCGTGACGGGGCAGGCGACAGGATCAAGCGAGGTCTGCCTTCGTCGTTCCGCGTTGGAGTAAGGCGGGGCGGTTGCCGGGTCGAGCCTGCCACGACCATCCGGCCTTCCAGGATCTTGCTGGTTTCGGGCCGGTATACGGCGTCGCGAATGGACCGCCGAAGGCGCGTTGCAGTCCCAAGGCTCGAGGATGCGGAAAACGATCAGCAGTCACACAGCGAGTGAACATCGCCCTCCTCGTTGCTTAGTCTGGCAAGTCCGGAAAGGGCCAAGAATTCCTGCTCAAGCGTGCCCCGAGCCCACTGCCGCCTCTTCAATGGCTTTGGTTGGCAGGGGACGGCTTCGCCGCTTGATCCCTTTCTGCAACACCGTCTGCGCCAACTTTCTTCCCCTGGGCCTGCGACCCATTCCTCGCGAGACAAGAAAGCCGTCTGGCCGCCATCCTTCACTCCGTTTCGGCCGTTCCGGGTGCAGCGGGCACAAGCCCCTGCCTTCAACCAGCCATCGAGGCCGCGATGGGCGCGGGTTCGACCAACTTGAAGGAATGCATCATGGCCAACATCGGAACTTTCACCAAGACCGGCAACGAATACAAGGGCGAGATCGTCACCATGTCGGTGCAGCAGAAGAACGTCCGCATCGTCCCCGAAGCCAGCGACAACGAGAACGCGCCGTCGCACAGGGTCTTCGTCGGGCGCGCGGAAATCGGCGCCGCCTGGACCAAGACCTCGAACGAAGGCCGCGACTACCTCTCGGTCAAGCTCGACGATCCCAGCTTCACCGCCCCCATCTTCGCCAACCTGTTCGACGACGAAGACGGCAAGTCCTACAACCTGATCTGGTCCCGCGCGCGCCGCACCAACGCCGACTGACCGCCAAGCCAGCCCCGCCCGGCACCTGCCGGGCGGGGCTTCGGCTTGTTCATGCCTCGCTGTTGGCGGACGGGACGACCAAGAGTTGGGCCGCTTCGATCCCCAACGCCATCGACAGGCTTTCGAGCATGTCGATCGACGCACTATAACGGCCACGCTCCAAACTGCTGACGTAGGTCCGGTCTATGTCAGCCCGGTGAGCGAGCTCTTCCTGCGACAGACCAGCAGCAAGTCGGAAGCGTTTCAGGTTGGTGGCAAGGACTCCGCGCAATTTCATTGCACGCACAGACCACCGTTGCAGAGTATTTAACCACGGAGTATACTCTTCGGCACAGGGAATCAGCTTTCATCAATGACTTGGATCACGCTTCCACAGGTTGTTCCAATGCGGGTAGATCGCTCTCCGCCGTAGGGGATAGCTTGAATTTTCACCATTTTGGACGGTGTTCGTGCTATGCGAAGCGCCATGCCAAACGAGTCGAAACGAAGGCTCGGCCCATGACAACACCGCCGTTTGAAGACCGCGCGCCTGCCGATGATCGCATCACGGTTTATGACGAGTGCCATTTTGTCACGTATTTACGGATACTTGATGCTGAAAAGGAGGGTGCCGACTGGCGCGCGGTAGTGAGGATCGTCTTCGGTTTGGATGCCGCAGGCGAACCGGATCGCGCGCGCCAGGTGCATGACAGCCACCTTGCGCGGGCACGCTGGATGACAGAACACGGGTACAAGCATCTTCTTGATAAAGCGCGAGAAGCTTGAATTTGGACTGTGCAATGCGGACGAATCCCTAGTTCGCTCCTGCGTTTTACTACTGGCACTCGCACAATCTTCCGCACTCTTGGTGTCTTGCGGGTTATCTATCCCAAACAAAGACTTGATGCTTGGCCTTCTCGCCTGTGCATTGCAGGGGTCTTTATGTCCGGTGGTTCGTCTTGGCGGTCACCATCGACCGCATATCAGTATCGACATAATGACTATGCGGATTTCGCGCAGGAGTTTCTGATTCGCAACGTCGATTATCGCAAAGACCATGCGCAAACCCTAGCCCGCATTGCACAGTTCCCCCAAACTGAGAGCATGCAACAGGAGGGCCTGTCCCGGCGTTGGGGCTTGAGTTTTCCCCACAGACCCGCTGGCAAGCCCGCGCGAAACTCCCGCCCTCTGGTCGCCCGACGCCGCGCCTGATGTCGTAGTCCTTGAAGCGGTAGATTCGCAACGCGCACTATCCCTTCCGCACGGCGCTGAGACGCTCGTTGAAAGCGCCACCGACGACGAACGGCATATCGTCGTCGCGCATGGCACGGAACGGCTGCGTCTTTGCGTGCGCCGCGCGCCCGCTCGGTCGGTGCCTGCGATTTGGGTCCCCTGTGATGCCTCATGCGCGCTACGGCTCGCCGCCGCCACGCGCCTCCAACGGGCCGTGCGGCGCAATCGCGTAGCGGCCGATCACGTGGGACTCCCGTCCGCAAACCAGCGTAGGCGATATGTCCGTCGTCAGAACATTTGGCACAACTCGCGGCGTAAATTAGCGGAGTGCG
>JAHDXX010000246.1 GCA_023384025.1 Sphingomonadaceae bacterium | reverse complement strand
GCCCGGCATACCCTGTCGGAGCAGGACCATCCCACGCGCGGGATCGGCGCGGCGATCCGCTGGGGTGAGGCGACCTTCAAGGGCATTTCTGCTGGCTGCGGCGATTGCCTGGAAGTGGTACTGCCGGAACGGATGGTGCAGGGCAACCGCATCCCCGAGCCGGTTCGCCTGCGCAATGTCGTCGCGATCCAGCGGGGGACCGAACGGCCCAATGAAGTCGTGATCGTGCAGGCGCATATCGACAGCCGGGCGAGCGATCCGCTCGACTGGAAGAGCGATGCCCCCGGTGCCAACGACGACGCATCCGGCAGTGCGCTGGTGATCGAGGCAGCGCGGGCGCTGTCGCGGCAGACATATCCGGTCACGATCGTCTATGCGCTGCTCTCGGGCGAGGAGCAGGGGCTCTACGGCGGACGGCTGCTCGCTGACTATGCCGCCGAGCATGGCTGGCAGGTCAAGGCCGTGCTCAACAATGACATCGTCGGCAATTCCTGCGGGTCGGACGGCTATTGCGATCCGGTCCATGTCCGGGTGTTCTCCGAAGGGCCGCGTGCCGACCTGACTGACGCGGTCCGCGCTGACCAGCGCCGCAACGGCGGCGAGAACGACAGCCCGGGGCGGAACCTGTCGCGCTGGCTTGACGGGCTGGCGGACGAGTATCCCTCGGGCCTGGCAGTGCGGCAGGTGTGGCGCGCTGACCGGATGGGGCGGGGCGGGGACCAGATCCCGTTCCTCGAAAAGGGCTATCCGGCAATCCGCTTCTCCGTCGCGGTGGAGGACTACGACCACCAGCACCAGGACCTGCGGGTCGAGGACGGGGTGACTTACGGCGATACGATCGACGAAATGGACTTCGCCTACCTCGCCAAGGTGACCCAGCTTAACGTGCGCGCGCTCGCCCGGCTGGCGCGCACCCCGATGCCGCCTGCACCGGCGATCGAAGCGGCGGTCAGCACTGACACCGCCATCTCGTGGGACGCGGTGGCAGGCGCGGCGAGCTATGTCGTGTGGCAGCGCCCGACCGACCAGCCGGGCTGGTGGCCCGAGCCGGTCCTGCGACTGCCGGCTGACGGCGCAGATGGTGCCGGCCCCGCTCCGCACTACGCGGTGATCCTGCCCGGCGTGCGTGGTGATGACTGGCTGTTCGGCGTCAGCGCCTGCTCCGCCAGCGACCAGTGCAGCCCGGTCGCGAGCGCCGTCCCCGCCGGTGCGTTCGCGCCGATCGGTAAATAGCAGTCCCTCGTCATTGCGAGGAGCCGAAGGCGACGCGGCAATCCAGAACGATTCGCTTGCGGCTCTGGATTGCCGCGCCTTCGGCTCGCAATGACGGTATACATGGGTTAGGGCCATTTCATGCCCAAGCGCCCCATGCTCCATCCCCACGGCCTTCCTTCAAAGGACCAGGTTCTCCAGTTCATCCAGACCGCTGACGGGATCGTCGGCAAGCGCGAGATCGCGAAGGCGTTCGGGCTGAAGGGGCAGGAGAAGATCAAGCTCAAGGCCCTGCTCAAGGACATGGCCGAGGAAGGGCTGATCGACGGCAAGAAGACCGCCTATCACCGCATGGGCGGGGTGCCCAAGGTTACAGTGCTGCGGATCATGGAGATCGACGACGGCGAGCCCTACGCCATTCCCGATGCCTGGACGCCGGAGGATGCCGTGCCGCCGCCGCGCCTGCGGGTGATCGAGAAGCGGAAAGGACCGGGGAAGATCGCGGCGCTCAAGGTCGGCGACCGCATTCTCGCCCGGACGGAGGAAGTCGGCAAGAATGGCTGGCTCGCCCACCCGATGAAGAAGCTGCCCGCCCGCACCGAAGGGCTGATGGGCGTGGTCGAGATCGACCGGACCGGCAAGGGCTGGCTCGCGCCGGTCGACAAGCGGGTGCGCCAGTCGACCCCGATTGCCGACCTTGGCGGGGCGGAGGAAGGCCAACTCGTACTCGCAGAGCCGGCGGGACGTTCACCCCGCGCGGGCGTCAAGGTGGTCGAGGTGCTGGGTGACCCGCTGCTGCCGAAGAGCTTCAGCCTGATCGCCATCGCCAAGCACGGCATCCCGCACGTGTTCCCGGAAGGCGCGCTGGAGGAAGGCGCGCTCGCGGCAAAGCTCCCGCTCAGCCCCGACCACCGCGAGGACTTGCGCGGGCTCCCGATCGTTGCGATCGATCCGGCCGACGCGCGCGACCATGACGACGCGATCTGGGCCGAGCCCGATGGCGAGGGGGGCTTCCGCGCCATTGTCGCCATCGCCGACGTCAGCTTCTACGTCCGCCCCGGCGGCGCGCTCGATCGCGAGGCGAGGAAGCGCGGCAATTCGGTCTACTTCCCCGACCGCGTGGTGCCGATGCTGCCCGAAGTGCTCAGCGCCGATGTCTGCTCGCTGAAACAGGGTGTCGACCGCGCGGCGATGGTCTGCCACCTGCGCATTTCACCCGAAGGCAAGGTGACCAAGTTCCGCTTCACCCGCGCGCTGGTGCGGATCGCCGCCAACATCGCCTACGAAGACGCGCAGGCGATGGTCGACCTCCGTTCGTCCCGAGCAGCGTCGAGCGAAGTCGAGACGCGATCGTCGAGAGATGTCTCGACTGCGGATCTCGACAGGCTCGATCCTGCGCTCGACACGAACGGACTGGGGGATGCGCTCGACAACCTCTGGGCCGCTTGGCGCCTTCTCGCCGCCGACCGCGCGGCGCGTGATCCGCTGGAGCTGGAACTGCCCGAACGCCGCGTGGTGCTCGACGAACAGGGCCGGATCGCCTCGGTCGCGGTGCGCGAGCGGCTCGACGCGCACCGGGTGGTGGAAGACTTCATGATCGCTGCCAACGTCGCCGCCGCGAAGGCGCTGGAAAGCAAGACCGCGCCGGTGGTCTATCGCATCCACGAGCCGCCGGGGCGCGAGAAGCTGGTCGCGCTGCGCGATTACCTCAAGACCTTCGGCCATTCGCTGGCGCTGGGGCAGGTCATCACCCCGGGCCTGTTCAATCGTTTCCTCAAGGACGTGACCGACGAGGCCGAGAAGGCGCAGGTCATGGAAGCGGTGCTGCGCAGCCAGACGCAGGCGTACTACGGCCCCGCCAACGCCGGGCACTTCGGCCTCGCTCTGGCAAGCTATGCCCATTTCACCTCGCCGATCCGCCGCTATGCCGACTTGCTGGTCCACCGCGCGCTGGTCGATGCGTTCAAGCTCGAGCAGCCCGCGCCGAAGCCGCCTATCCCCGAATCAAGCGGCCTGTCCGAGCGCGACCGGGCGGACCTTGGCCGGGTGTCCGAAGCCATCAGCGCCGCCGAGCGTCGTGCGATGGAGGCCGAGCGCGAGACCATCGACCGCTATGTCGCGGCATGGCTGGCAGGCCGGGTAGGCGAAGTGTTCGACACCCGCATCACCGGGGTGCAGAGCTTCGGCTTCTTCGCCACCATCGAGCAACTGGGCGGTGACGGGCTGGTGCCGGTCTCCACCCTGGGCGACGAGCATTTCCGCTTCGACGAGGCCGCGCGGATGCTGGTCGGGGCGGACAGCGGAACGCGCTACGCGGTCGGCGACCGGCTCAAGCTGCGGCTTGGCGAGGCCAATCCGCTCACCGGCGCGCTCAAGTTCGAGCTGCCCGACAGCGAGGGCCGGATCGAACCGCGCGGGCAGCGCGTTGCCGCCAAGCCGAGGGGAAAACCCGCCGGCAAGCCGCGTCCGCCGATGGGCAAGCGCGGTCGGCCCGCCAATATTCGCCATCAGGGGAAACGGCGCTGAAGTTCCTCCCCGGAACGGGGAGGGGGACCACGAAGTGGTGGAGGGGCACGCTTTGCCGGAGTGGTCAGAGAGGGTTTTCCAAACGCGAGGGTGCCCCTCCACCCCTCGCTGGGCGAGCGGTCCCCCTCCCCCGGTGGGGGAGGAATTACGCCAGCCGGTCCATATCCGCGTCGCTCAGCGTGCCGGGCACGACATAGAGCGGGCAGGGCAGGCTGCCCGAATGGGCGGAGAAGTGCGTTACCAGCGGCCCGGGGTTGCCGTCCGCCGCGGCGCCCAGCACCAGTGCGGCGACTTCGGGGTGGTCTGACAGG
>JAHDXX010000245.1 GCA_023384025.1 Sphingomonadaceae bacterium | reverse complement strand
CTCGGCATCAGTCAACGCCAGCGCGGCGCGATCATAGACCGGTGGCAGGCCGCGCCCCAGTGCAATCTTGCGCTTGAGGTCGAGTTCCTGCGCGGTTTCATAACAGGGATAGACCCGGCCCGCTGCGCGGAGAGCCTCGAACGCGCGGGAATAGACCTCGAGCCGCTCCGACTGTCGCTCCTCTGCTTCGGGCACGAGGCCAAGCCAGGCCAGATCGGCGCGGATCGCGTCGACATATTCCTCGCGGGAACGCTCCGCATCGGTGTCGTCGATCCGCAGCAGGAAGCGTCCGCCAAACTTCTTCGCCAGCATCCAGTTGTGCAACGCAGTACGGATATTGCCGACATGCAGGCGGCCGGTGGGTGAAGGGGCGAAACGGGTAATCACGGTCATCTCCGACCGTTAGCCGAGCCGCTTACCTATTGCGAGTAGAGCGTGACGCTGTGCCCGCCGCCGGTCAGTTCGATCCCGTTGGAGGGCGTGCGCCGCGCTGCCGTGACGGTGTCGAGCGCATCGGCCAGCCTTTGCTGTTCGGGATGGACGGCGATCTTGCACACCGGCACCATCGGCCCGGCCACAAGCGGCCCGCCCGCCGGGCGCGGCTTCTGCGGACGGTCGGTGGCCAGCTTCCCGTCTGCAAAGGTATAGGTCCAGTTGAAACCGGCGCAGCGCGGATCGAACCAGATCAGCTTGTCGGTGACGGTCAGGGCAATGCCGATCCCGCCGCCGACTTCGGTGCCGTCGATCCCCGCAACCCGGTACTCGCCCGCGAGGTTGGCAAGGGCCGGATCGGGCGCATCGCCCATGGCCTTCTGTGCCGGAGGCTGGGCAACTGCACTGTCGGTGCTTGCGACAGGCCCCTCGGCGGGCTGGCATGCGGACAGCAGGGCTGCCGCACCGATCAGTATTGTGCTGCCATACCGCATCGTCTGCTCCCGGTTGAACGCACCGCAGGATAGCGCACCGGGGCGAAAAGCAAAGGCCCCGCCGGATCGCTCCGGCGGGGCCCTGTGTCTGGTCAGCCGACCGTGGGGCGAGGCCTATTCTTCCTCGCCGCCGGTATCGACCACGTCATCGACTACCTGCTCGGCAGCCGGTGCGGCCGCGGCGCCCATGGCCGCGGCCATCGCCGCCATGTCCATCACGTCCTCGGCCGGTTCGGCTTCGCGCTGGCCGGTCGCAGCAAGGGCTTCCTGCTGCTTTTTCCACGCGGCGCGCAGCGCGGCGTCGCGGCTGTTGGCGGTGACGCGCATCCGGTTCATGCCCGCGCCGGTACCGGCGGGGATGAGACGGCCCACGATCACGTTTTCCTTCAGCCCGATCAGCGTGTCCCGCTTCCCTTCGACCGCCGCCTGCGTGAGCACGCGGGTGGTTTCCTGGAACGAAGCCGCCGAAATGAACGAGCGGGTCTGGAGCGAGGCCTTGGTAATGCCGAGCAGCACCGGCTTGCCCTGGGCAGGTTCCTTGCCCTTGGCCAGCTTGGCGTTGATCTCGTCCATTTCCGCGCGGTCGACCTGTTCGCCGGCCAGCAGGGTGGTGTCGCCACCGTCGGTGATCTCGACCTTCTGCAGCATCTGGCGAACGATCACCTCGATGTGCTTGTCGTTGATCTTCACGCCCTGCAAGCGATAGACTTCCTGGATTTCGTTGACGAGGTATTCCGCCAGCGATTCCACGCCCATCACTTCGAGGATGTCGTGCGGGTTGGGCAGACCGGCGATCAGGGTATCCCCCTTCTTCACGAAGTCGCCTTCCTGCACGTCGAGCGGCTTGGTCTTGGGGATCAGGTATTCGACTGCTTCGACGTTGCCGTGTTCATTGGCCTCCGGCACGATCGCGATCTTGCGCTTGGCCTTGTATTCGCGGACGAATTCGATCTTCCCCGAGATCTTGGCGATCACCGCCAGATCCTTGGGCATGCGCGCTTCGAACAGTTCGGCCACCCGCGGCAGACCGCCGGTGATGTCGCGGTTCTTGGCGGCTTCGCGCGAAGCACGGGCAAGGATGTCACCCGCCTGCACTTCCTGACCGTCCTCGACCGAGAGGCTGGTGCCCGGAGCGAGCAGGTAGCGCGCCGCCTCGGTTTCGTCGGCATTGGCCGAGCCGAGCAGGGTCAGGCGCGGACGAAGGTCGTCCTTCTTCTTGCGCCCGCCGGCCCGCAGCTCGGTGACCACGCGCTGGGCGATGCCGGTGGCATCGTCGAAGCGCTCTTCCATGGTCGTGCCGTCGATCAGGTCCTGGTACTTCACCACGCCCGAGGTTTCGGTGATGATCGGCAGCGAGAACGGGTCCCATTCGGCCAGCCGCTCGCCTTCCTTCACCTGCGCCCCGTCGGCGAACATCAGCACGGTACCATAGGGCACCTTGTGCATTTCGCGCTCGCGGCCTTCGGCGTCGATCACCGCCAGCTCACCGTTGCGGGCGAGGCTGAGGATGCGGCCCTTCTTGTCGGTGATGGTCGGCATGTCGCGGTACACGACCTTGCCGTCCGACACCGCTTCGAGGTGGCTGGTCTCGTTGAGCGAGGCCGCGCCGCCGATGTGGAAGGTCCGCATGGTCAGCTGGGTGCCGGGCTCACCGATCGACTGGGCAGCGATCACGCCGACCGCTTCGCCGATGTTGACCGGGGTCCCGCGGGCAAGGTCACGACCGTAGCAGGTCGCGCACACGCCCTGTTCGGCTTCGCACACCAGCGGCGAGCGGATCTTGGCAACCTGCACTTCGGCTTCCTCGATCGCCTTGATCATCGGTTCGTCGAGCAGGGTGCCCGCCGCCGCGATGACTTCGCCGGTCTTGGCGTTGGTCAGGTCTTCCGCCAGCGTGCGACCAAGGATGCGCTCGCCGAGCGAGGCGATCACGCTGCCGCCCTGCACGATGGCGCGCATTTCCAGCGCATTCTCGGTCTTGCAGTCTTCCTGCACGATCACGCAGTCCTGCGACACGTCGACCAGACGGCGGGTCAGGTAACCCGAGTTGGCCGTCTTCAGCGCCGTGTCGGCCAGGCCCTTGCGGGCGCCGTGGGTCGAGTTGAAGTATTCAAGAACGGTCAGGCCTTCCTTGAAGTTCGAGATGATCGGCTGTTCGATGATCTCGCCCGAAGGCTTGGCCATCAGTCCGCGCATCCCGGCCAGCTGCTTCATCTGCGCCGGGGAACCACGCGCACCGGAGTGGCTCATCATGTAGATCGAGTTGATCTGCGCCTCGCACCCGTTCTCGTCGACCGGGCGGGCCTTGATCTTGTCCATCATGGCGTCGGCCACCTGGTCACCGCAACGGCTCCAGGCGTCGATCACCTTGTTGTACTTTTCCTGCTGGGTGATGAAGCCGTCCTGGTACTGCTGCTCGTAGTCAGCCACCAGCGCCTTGGCCTGCTCGACCAGTTCGATCTTCTCTTCGGGGATGATCATGTCATCCTTGCCGAAGCTGATCCCCGCCTTGAACGCGTGGCGGAAGCCCAGCGCCATGATCGCGTCAGCGAACAGCACTGTGTCCTTCTGCCCGGTGTGGCGATAGACCTGGTCGATGACGTCGCCGATTTCCTTCTTGGTGAGAAGGCGGTTGACGATGTCGAACGGCACCTTGTGGCTCTTCGGCAGGCATTCGCCGATCAGCATGCGGCCCGGCGTGGTGACGAAGCGGCGCATCTCGATCTCGCCGGCTTCGTTCGCCTGCGGCACGCGGGTGATCACCCGGGTGTGCAGCGTGACCGCCTTGGTTTCGAGCGCATGGTGCACTTCGGCCATGTCGGCAAAGCGCGGCAGCTTCTCGATCTTCTCAGCCCCCTCTTCGATGAACTCGGGGGTCTTCTCCTGCCGCTCCATCGACAGGTAGTAGAGGCCGAGAACCATGTCCTGCGAGGGAACGATGATCGGCTTGCCGTTGGCGGGCGAGAGGATGTTGTTGGTCGACATCATCAGCACGCGCGCTTCGAGCTGGGCTTCCAGCGACAGCGGCACGTGAACCGCCATCTGGTCGCCGTCGAAATCGGCGTTGAAGGCGGTGCAGACCAGCGGATGCAGCTGGATCGCCTTGCCCTCGATCAGCACCGGCTC
>JAHDXX010000244.1 GCA_023384025.1 Sphingomonadaceae bacterium | reverse complement strand
TCGCGGTCAACCTCTCGCCGCTGCAAATCCATGCGCCAGGCGCCGTGCTGGGTATCCGCAACGCGCTGCGCGAAGCAGGTCTCGCCCCGCACCGGCTGGTGCTGGAAATCACCGAAGGGGTGCTGCTGGCCGAAAGCGAAGCGACCGACTTCTTCATCGAGGCGCTGTCGAACGACGGGGTCAAGTTCGCGCTGGACGACTTCGGCACCGGCTACTCCTCGCTCGGCTACATCAACAAGTTCCCCTTCTCCAAGATCAAGGTCGACCGCAGCTTCGTTTCCGGTCCCAATGTCGGGCGCAAGACCGAAGCGATCATCCACGCCGTCGCCGAAATGGGCTCGCGGCTGGAAATGGAGATCGTCGCCGAAGGTCTGGAGACGATCGAGCAGGTCAAGGCCGTGCGCGATGCAGGCTGCACGCTTGGGCAGGGTTACTACTTCAGCCGCGCCGTTCCCGATTACCTTGCAGCCATGCTGCTGGCCCAGGAACGCGACGAAGGCGATCCACACCGCCTGATCGCCTGATTCCGCGACGGAAGCGGTCGATTATTGCAACTGCGAACCAGTTGCAAAGATAAGTGGCACTTCATACCTTTTGACGGTTGCATTCGTAATCACGCGGGCCTAGTCGCCGGGTGTTCGCCGGGCGCTGCTTCCTCGCGGGACGTGGGGTGTGCGCCATTTCCGGTTTGCTCGTTTCGGTCCCGCGCCCAAGGAAGGACGGAATTTCCGGTATGGCACGCAAGAAGATCGCGCTCATCGGCGCCGGCATGATCGGCGGCACCCTCGCCCACCTCGCAGCGAAGAAGGAAATGGGCGACATCGTCCTGTTCGACATCGCCGAGGGCATGCCCCAGGGCAAGGCGCTCGATCTCGCGCAGTGCGGCCCGGTCGAAGGGTTCGACGCCAATATCAAGGGCACCAACGACTACGCCGACATCGCCGGGGCTGACGTGGTCATCGTCACCGCGGGCGTGCCGCGCAAGCCGGGCATGAGCCGCGACGACCTGCTCGGCATCAACCTGTCGGTGATGAAGGCGGTCGGCGAAGGGATCAAGAACCACGCCCCCAACGCCTTCGTGATCTGCATCACCAACCCGCTCGACGCGATGGTCTGGGCGCTGCGCGAATTCAGCGGCCTGCCGCACAACAAGGTCGTCGGCATGGCCGGCGTGCTCGACAGCGCGCGCTTCGCCACCTTCCTCGCATGGGAATTCGGCGTTTCGGTGAAGGACGTGAACGCCTTCGTCCTCGGCGGCCACGGCGACACCATGGTTCCGGTCACCAGCTACACCACCATCAGCGGCATCCCGGTCAACGACCTCGCCAAGATCAAGGGCATCGACCCGGCCCGCATCGACGCGATCGTCCAGCGCACCCGCAGCGGCGGCGGCGAGATCGTCGGCCTGCTCAAGACCGGCTCGGCCTACTATGCCCCCGCCACCAGCGCGATCGCGATGGCTGAGGCTTACCTCGGCGACCAGAAGCGCATCCTCCCCGTCGCGGCCTATGTCGACGGCAAGTACGGCCTCGACGGGCTCTACGTCGGTGTTCCCGCAGTGATCGGCGCCAACGGCATTGAGGACGTGGTCGAAATCGCCCTGAGCGATGACGAGAAGGCCAACCTCAAGGTCTCGACCGACGCAGTCGAGGAACTGCTGGTGGCATGCAAGGGGCTGGAACCTTCGCTGGCCTGACCCGTGTGTCCCCCGCGCAGGCGGAGACCTCCATCGGCCTCGCGCCAGATTGACCAGAGGAGCAGAGTACCCTAGTTTACACACATCCTGTGTAACTGTGGATTATTGTCATGACCCGCAATCTCACCCTTGCCGTCGATGAAGACCTGCTCGAGCGTTTCCGGCTGCATGCCGCTGAACGCAAGACATCGGTGAACGCCTTGCTGCGCAAGCACATGGAGGAGGCAGTTGGGCTTGAAGAGCGCCGCCGCAATGCCATCGCGCGAATGCTTGAACTGGGGCGCGGAACCTCCGCCCGGATAGATATGAGCCAATGGAATCGCGCGGCGACCTATGACCGCAGCAGGAAGGACTGACCCGGTGGCGTCGCGCTTCCTCGACACGAATGTACTGCTCTATGCCGCCTCGCAGTCGGCACTGCCTGCAGATGAAGGCAAGCACGAGCTGGCGCTGAGCGTTGTCGGGGAGGGAGATTTTGCCATCTCCGCGCAAGTGCTGCAGGAATTCTACACCAACGCCATCCGGCTGAAGCCTTCGCCGCTTTCTCCGGTCGAAGCGCAGGAATGGGTGGAATTGCTTGGCGAAGTTGACTGCGTGAGCATCGATCATCGTCTGGTCAGCGAAGGTGTTCGCCTGTCCCGGCGATACGAGACGTCTTATTGGGACGGTGCAATCATTGCAGCTGCCCACGCAGCCGGGGCAACAACTCTGGTCAGCGAAGACTTGAATGACGGCCAGCGCTATGGCGACGTCACTGTATTCAACCCATTCCGGCAATTAACGCATTGATTGGAAAATAGATGAGCATCCTCGTAAACAAGAACACCAAGGTCATCACCCAGGGGATGACCGGCGAAACCGGCACTTTCCACACCCAGCAGGCGCTCGCCTATGGCACGCAGATGGTCGGTGGGGTGACCCCCGGGAAGGGCGGCACCACCCATATCGACCTGCCGGTCTATGACACTGTCGCCGAGGCGAAGCACGCCACCGGCGCGACCGCATCGTGCATCTACGTGCCGCCGCCGTTCGCGGCTGATTCCATTCTCGAGGCTATCGATGCCGAGATGGAACTGATCGTCTGCATCACCGAGGGCATTCCGGTGCTCGACATGGTCCGCGTCAAGCGCGCGCTCAGCGGCAGCAAGAGCCGCCTGATCGGCCCCAACTGCCCCGGCGTGCTGACCCCGAACGAATGCAAGATCGGCATCATGCCCGGCAGCATCTTCAAGAAGGGCAGCGTCGGCGTCGTCAGCCGCTCGGGCACGCTGACCTATGAAGCCGTGCACCAGACCACCATGGTTGGCCTCGGCCAGACCACCGCAGTCGGCATCGGCGGCGACCCGGTCAACGGCACCAACTTCATCGACGTGCTGGAACTGTTCCTCGCCGACGACGAGACCAAGTCGATCATCATGATCGGCGAAATCGGCGGCAGCGCGGAAGAGGAAGCGGCCGAGTTCATCGCCCACAAGGCGAAGCAGGGCATCAAGAAGCCGATGGTCGGCTTCATTGCCGGGCGCACCGCCCCTCCGGGCCGCCGCATGGGCCACGCGGGCGCAATCGTCTCCGGCGGCCAGGGCGGCGCGGAAGACAAGATCGCGGCGATGGAAAAGGCCGGCATCCGGGTCAGCCCCTCGCCCAGCGAACTCGGCACCACGCTCGACGCACTGCTGAAAGAGCTCGTCTAACACCCCTCACCCACTCGCTCACTCCCTCCCCCGGAGCACCCCATGGGTAACGAAAACCAGTCTTTCCTCCCCGAGCTTTCCGATCAGGAAGGCCCGCAGCCGGGGCCATCGTGGGGCAACCCGTGCTGGCTCGATGCGGTCTCGGGCAGCGACGGTGATCTGACCGCCGCGCTCGACCCGACGCAGATGCGCCTCGCGGTCGAGCAGGCGGCCAAGAAGGCCGGCAAGGCGGCAGACCCGCGGGCGATCGAGGAAGCGGCCGCGGATTCGATCCGAGCGATGATGCTGGTGCGGACCTACCGCGTGCGCGGACACCTGGCGGCGGACCTCGATCCGCTCGGCCTCTCGAAGCAGGATCTGCCGGCCGACCTCGACCCGGAATACCACGGCTTTTCCGGCGCCGCGCTCGACCGGCCGGTCTACCTCGGCGGCACGCTCGGCATGGAATGGGGCACCGTGCGCGAACTGGTCGACATCCTGCGCCGCAACTACTGCGGCAAGATTGGCTTCGAATACATGCACATCGCCGACGTGGAGGAGCGCCGCTTCATCCAGGACCGGATCGAAGGCGGCGACAAGTCGATCGACTTCACCCCGGAAGGCAAGAAGGCGATCCTCGCGGCGGTGATCCGGGGCGAGCAGTACGAGAAGTTCCTCGGCAAGAAATAC
>JAHDXX010000243.1:1876-4127 GCA_023384025.1 Sphingomonadaceae bacterium | reverse complement strand
ACTCCTCGCGCTACCGTCTTGCCGCCGCGCGCCATTTCAACACGCTCCATATCGATGGCGCCACCGTACTCAAGAAGAGCAGCGATGCCGCCAAGCTCGATGCCGAAGCGTTCTGGCTGCGCTCGGTTCCGGCGGCCCTGAAGCCGTTCACCGCCCGCCTGATCGAGGATGCCGGGGCACCTGCCACGGGGCAGTACCGCACGGCCTATGCCAATTACCCGACCGTTGCGGAGCTCTACCTCGCGCGCTCGCCGCAACTGGTGTGGCACAAGATCCTGTCGAGCGCCTGCGAATACCTGGACCTTGCAGCAACCTTCACCGACCCGGACAACCGTGCGACGCTGGAATGGCTGGCGCTGGGGAAGCTCGAGGCCCGGCTCGAGGCCTATCCCGGGGTCCTTCCCGGACGCGGTGATGCGGTGGCAATCAACGGCCACCGGCTCGGCACGCTCGGAGACGTGGTCGACACCATCGCCCGTACCGTGCGCGCAGCGCCGGCCCTGCCCGCCTGCGTGATGCACGGCGATTTCTGCTTTTCCAACATGCTGTTCGACACGCGCTCCGACCGGATCGTGCTGATCGACCCGCGCGCAGCAGTGGACGGGCGCGTATCGGTCTACGGTGACGTGCGCTACGACATCGCCAAGCTCGGCCACAGCGTGATCGGCCGCTACGACCAGATCATCGCCGGCCACCTGAACGCCGCACGGGAGCCGGGCGATGCCAACGCATTCCGGCTCGAGCCGGACGAGGAAGGCGGGCTGCGCGCCTGGATCGAAAGCGCCTTCCTCGCCCGGCAGGCAGCGGGCGTGGCGTTTGGCGATCCGGTGGTGAAGGCCACGATTGTGTCGCTGTTCCTGTCGATGATCCCGCTGCACGCCGACAATCCCGGGCGCCAGCTGACCCTGTTCGCCAACGGGTTGCGGCTCTACCACGCCTTTTTCGGCGGTCGCTGACGGCAGTGGCAAGCGATTCTGACGAAACCGCGGGCAGCGGGGTGCGCGGGGCCTCGACCAGCGTCTCGCGCCTGCTGCTGAGCGGCGGGGCCTGGTCGCTCGCCAGCCGTTTCGGCCAGAGCTTCGTCATGCTTGGCGGCACGATGGTGCTGGCGCGCCTGCTGGCCCCGTCCGACTTCGGGGTGGTCGCGATCAGCACGTCGCTGTGCGTGCTGATGCTGGTGGTGGCAGAAGGGTTCATCGATTATCCGGTCCTGCGCAAGACCGACCTGAGTGACGAGCAGCTGCGCTCGCTGGTCTGGGCCGGGCTTGGCCTGATGGCCGCGCTGGCACTCGTCTTCGGCCTCGTCGCCCCGCTGATCGAGCAAGCATTCGCTTTCCCCGGGCTGGCCGGGGCAATCCGGCTGTCCGGCGTGATTTTCCTGACGCAGACGGTGATGGTCGCCGGGCGGGCGGTGCTGCGCCGCCAGCACCGGTTCCGCGAAACCGGCCTGCTGGTGGTCGTTTCCGCCCTGGTCTACGTCACGACCGCGATTGCCCTGGCGCTGGCGCAATGGGGCGTGTGGAGCCTGGTGGTCGGGCAGATCGCCTCCAGTGCAATGCTCGCCCTGCTGCTGGCGCGTGCAGCCGGGCTGAGCCTGCGCTGGCCGGAACGGTTCGAGCTGGACGATGTCCTGCACATGGGCGGGATGGGCCTGACATCGCGCGTGCTGGCATGGTTCTGGTCTGCGATCGACACGATCGCGGTGGGGCTCGCCTCCTCGGCTACGGCAACCGGGCTTTACAGCCGCGCCTACAACCTCAGCACCCAGGTCAAGGAACCGTTTGCCTCGCTTGACCACCCGGTGCGGCAGGCCTTGTCGGTGAGCCGGACCGATGAAGCCGGATACCAGGCAGTGTTCCGGGAGACCACGCGCCTGATCCTGATCCTGACCACGCAGACCTCGGTCTGCGTCGCAGTGATGAGCGGCCCGATCGTGGCGCTGCTGCTCGGCGCGCAATGGGCCGCGGCCGCGCCGGTGTTTGCCATTCTGGCGCTGGGCATTCCGGCCCGCGTGGCCAACAACCTGCTTGACGGCGATGCCGTGGTCGATGGTGACATGGCGCGAATGGTTGGGCGCCATGTCCTGCTGGCAGTGCTGATCGGCGCCGGATCGATCGTGGCGGCCCCTTACGGCATCAAATATGTTGCCGCTGTGGTGGTTTGTTCGCTATACTTGCCGGTATTCGTTTATGTGTCATTGAGGAATGGGGTCGGGGCGAGCTGGCGTAACGCGGTAACTGTGCTGCCAGCG
>JAHDXX010000243.1:0-1866 GCA_023384025.1 Sphingomonadaceae bacterium | reverse complement strand
GGATCGGCAACTTACGGGATTTTCGCTGTTCTTCAGCCTTTGCTGAACGGAGCCGTGCTGGTGGAAGGCGCGGTCCTGGCACTGGTTGCAGGCAGCATGACAACCGTATTCGTTGCCCTGATCTGCCCGGTCTTCACGAAGTTGGCGCGCGGCCGGATCGCAGCGCAGATGAAGGGTCGTTGATTGTGGTTTCGCAAGCGCGGGAATGGCTGGCCAAAAAGTTGCAGAATGCCGGCACGAAGCTGTCGCATACCGCCAAGGACCTGGCGGTACAGATCCCTGAATCGACTGCTGAAGACCGGGCGCTGCTGACCCGCATTGCGCCGTTCACCATGAGCTTGCCGGTCACGCAATGGGCGCTGGTCCAGGCGCTCAGGCACGTCCAGCGGCGCGGGATCGAGGGCGATTTCGTCGAATGCGGGGTGTGGCGCGGTGGCAACCTGGTGATCGCGCGTACGCTGCTGGAGAGTTCCCGCCAGGTGTGGGGGTTCGACACCTTCGAAGGCATGACCGCCCCGACCGAGCATGACAGCAAGTTCGGCAGCACGCTCGATGCCGCGTCCAAGTTCCGCCAGACCAGTTCGGACGGCTATGTCGACAGGTGCTACGCCTCGATCGAGGATGTCCGGGCCAACCTCGCCGCGACCGGGTGCAGCGAAGGCGTGACGCTGGTCAAGGGTGATGTGCGCGAGACCCTGCTCGACACGGCCAGCCTGCCGGAAAAGATCGCGATCCTGCGGCTCGACACCGATTTCTACGACAGCACCAGGATCGAACTGGAAACGCTCTATCCCAGAGTGGCGCCGGGCGGGGTAGTGATTGTCGACGACTATGGCGTCTGGGCCGGGGCGAAAAAGGCGGTCGACGAATACTTCGGTGACGATCTGCCCTGGCTCCACTACGTCACGCGCGACGCGCGCCTGTTCGTCAAGGAGGGCTGATCGCCCCGTTGCCGGCGCTCAATAGCGCCCTGATACGATACATAGTGCCGGTTTTGCGCAGCATTGGCTTGCCCTCTCCGGCGTGACTGCTTACCGCACTGCAGCAGAAGGGCCGGGTTTCGAGCCGGTTGGTCGCATCGCCCGGAATTGTCCTTACGCCGTGGTCATTTGCCGCGCGCGCACGTCTTGGATCAGGACCACAGTGCTCGAAAGAGGTCAAAGCAGCAGCCTGGGCAGGACAGCGCTGAGCGGCGCGTTCTTCATGGTGGGCGGACGCCTTGTGCGCACAGCGGTTACGCTCGGCGGGGTCGCGATCTTCGCCCGGATTCTCCTGCCGGCCGATTTCGGGGTGATTGCCACCCTGATGGTGTTCCTGACCCTCAACAATGCCATTCTCGAAGGCCTGATCGACGTTCCGGTTATCCGCAACGACGCGATTTCCCGGCAGGATCTATCCGGCATGGTCGTGTTCGGGCTGCTGTTGTCGGCGGCGATGTACGTGGTCTGCATGGCGGCGGTCCTGATCCTGGCAGGAAGCTTTCCCGGTTACGATCTGGCGACCATTGCGGCGTTCACGCTGGTAGCCCTGTTTTCCCAGCCGTTTGCCGTGGCCTATGCCGGCGTGCTCAAGCGGCAGCACCAGTTTGCAGCCGTCGCCCGTGCTTCGGTGGTCTCGTCAGCAGTCTATGTCGCGACCGGCATTGCCCTTGCGATGTCCGGGTTCGGGGTGTGGAGCCTGGCGATTGCCCAGGCCGCATCGCTGATCCTGATGGCACTCCAGCTCGGCTTGAGGGCAGCGCTGCCCCTCAGCCTGCGCGGCATGGCGAGACCGGTCGCCAGCGTGCGGGACGGAGGCTGGCCTGCCATCACCCGGCTGGCCAACTGCTCGATCACCAATGTCGAAACCATGTTCGCGGCGACCACG
>JAHDXX010000242.1 GCA_023384025.1 Sphingomonadaceae bacterium | reverse complement strand
GTTCCTATAGCGTCTTCTACAGCACCGCCCACAAGACAGATACCGACCGGCAGACCGGCGAGACCACCGAAAAGACCATCCGGTTCATGAAATGGAACCACGTGTTTAATGCGAGCCAGATCGATGGCTTGCCGGCGCATTACTACCCGGAGCCACCGGACCCCAGAGCGATCGGCGAACTGTCGGCCGGCGTGCGTGACTTCCTCGAAGCGATTCCGATCCGGGTCGTCCATGGCGGCGGCAGCGCGCACTACACGCCTTCGACCGACACGGTGACGCTGCCACAGCCACAGGCGTTCCATTCGATCGAGGCGTACTTTTCGACCCGTTGCCACGAGCTATCTCACGCCTCGGGCCACGCCGAACGGCTCAATCGGCAGTTTGGGAAGCGCTTCGGCGATCAGGCTTACGCTTTCGAGGAAGTTGTGGCGAGCCTGGCGCAATCGATCCTTTGCGCCGAATACGGCCTCCCGAATGAGCTGCACGACAGCCACGCTTCCTACATCGATCACTGGGTGACAATTATGCGCGGCGACAAGACCGCGATCCTCCATGCCGCAGCCAAGGCCGAGCAGGCGGTCCAGTGGCTGCGCCAGTTCGATCCCGCGCTTGCCGAACCTGAACGCAAGGCGGCCTGATCGCAATGAGCACAGCGCTTCTCTCACCAGCCGCGCTCGCACGGCGAGCGGGAAGGGGAGGGGGTGGGAAACCCATGCGCCTTTCCGGCGCAAGGGAGCCATGCGATGAACTACGATCTCGATTTCCGCTACCGCCGGGCACTCCAGCCCGATGGACTGGCGACGATCCCGACCGCGACCCAGGCAGTGATCGATGCAATGCAGGACGCGCGCAATGCCGGGATCGACCCGGCGCGCGATCCGGCGACCATCCTGCTTGCCCGCCACGTCGGACGCATTGCGCTGGGGCACGCTCCCGATGCGACCTTCGCCGAAGATGCGCCGCTGCGCCGACAGTGCATCGAGCGGATCGACGAGCTGAAGTCGAAGCCCGCGCTGGTGGCGCTCGCCCGGCGGGGCGTGGGCTACGACCCGGAAGCCAAACGCGTGTTCCAGCGCGAAGCCCGTTCGGCGCTCAGGATTGCCGCACGCCATCTGGGGCTGGGTCCCGACGATTATGACCTGCGCGTCAATCCGGGCGGCGTCGCCGTCTCGGGCGAGATTACCCTTCATGCCGATGCGATCTACATCCAGGTAGCGCTCTCCTGCCTCGGCGCAGGCCGCGAAGTGATGTTCCGCCGCTGCAAGGGGCGGCAGGACTATATTGGCGAGCGCAACCACTACTGCGACATCGCGGTGCTGGCCGATCCGGTCCGCTTCCGCGCGACAGTGGTTCGCGAGACCCGTCTCGAACTCGCACCCCGACAACCCGAACTCGTATAGGAGGTCCCGATGGGTTGGCTCTCGATGACCGCATCGGGTATGGTGCCCCATGCCACGCCCAAGGCATATCTCGATGCCCAGTTCACCTTCCCGCCCCGCCCGGACAAGGGCCGGACCACAGGCCTGCGCGTGCTCAAATCTTCGGTTCGATCGGGCGCGTGGTACGCCGCGTGTCAGAGCTATGAGGCCGATGGCACCTCACTCGTCTTCGCCGTGATCTGCCTCATCCGCTGGAACCCAAAGGCGCGTGACGGTTACGTCTTCGGCTACAAGGACATGGAAGAATCCATGGGGCCGTATCGCTACGATTGCCCGGCATCGATCCTCGACCTGCTTGATCCTCCGAGCAACGAACACGCCGCGCAGTGGCGCGAGCATTGCCGCCAGCGACTGGCGCTGACCTCGCGCCGCAAACCCCGGCCCGGCGACACGCTGGTGCTCGCCGAAGCCCTGACGTTCACCGATGGCCAGAGCGAACGAACGTTCCGCGTTGTTGCCTCGGGCAAGAAGACGCGGCTGTGCCGCATGAGCGACGGCGTTGGTGTGCGGATAACGAACCTGATGAGCCGCGCCTGGACCGTCGTCCCGCCTCCAGCAGCTCCACACGTGTCATGAGCGAACCCGCCAAATCCACCCGCTCTCCCAAGCGTGCGCGGCTGTGCAGTATCGAAAACGCCAACCGCGTCGCGAGCCAGGTCGCCGAACGCATGGCCGCCGATACCGCCGTGGTGAAGACCGGTAATCCCCTGCAGCCCTTCCGCGTCGTCCTGGCGAGCCGCGCTTCGCCCGCGCGCATCGTCACCCGTGTGGTCATCTCCAGCAACGATGACGAACCCATTCCCGCCTGACCCGGCAAGCGCCGGCAAGGAGGGGAGGGGGATCGGACCGGGCGATCAATTGCAAAAGGAGCATTTTTCCAATGGCTCAGCCTGCCGAGGCATCCTGCCTTTCCGACGAAAAGTCCCGCAGCGAGGAAATCGCCCGGCTCAACGATGCAGCGCGTGCCGGAACGCTTTCGAACTCCCGCATGGTGTTCACCCGCAATCTTGCCGACCTGCTGGCTGGCGACGCGGACGATCCCGCCATTGCGCAGGTTCGCCAGTTCCAGAACCAGGCCGCCCTGCTTCGCCTCGTTCGCGAAACCCCGATCGATCCGGGCAACGATCCGCACGGCGAGAGGGACTTCGGCGTCGTGACATTCCTCGATCGCAAGGTCTTCTGGAAAGTCGATGTCTACGAGAACGACGGCACATTCCAGTGGGGTGCTGAAGCACCTTGGGATGAGCAGACCAGCTACCGCGTGGTCACCGTCATGCTCGCGACCGACTACTGAACCAGATGTCGCGCTATTCGCTCAAGCCGCTTCCTCACCATGTCGACCTGTTCGAGGTTGCCCTGGGCTGGGATCCCGGGCTCGATACCTTCTTCGTCACCGTGTTCGCCGCAAGCGACGGCGCGCCCGATCCCGACGTGCGTCTGTGGCGCGGCACCACCTTCCGGGAAATCCCGAGCGCTGCCGCGCTGCTGGCGATCGTTCGCGACTATGCCGAGGTGCCCGAGGGGCTTGCTTCGCGGCTCGAGATCGACCGGCTGCGCAATCCCCATGATCCGACCCGGCCCATCAGCACGCTGATTGCCGGATTGCTGGGGGCAGGGCGGGGCGGTTTCCGGTGATCTCTCCGCACATCTCCTCAGAAGTGCTGCGGGCAAGGCCCGCAGGTCTCGGCCTGACGGCCGGGAGGGAAGGGGGATGGAAGAAGGGTGATCGGACAAGGGGTCCGGTCGCAATCAATCCTTCAAGGAGAACGTCCCCATGAACATCGGTGAAATCCGCAAGAACGCGAATGGCCAGCTGATCGGCTCTGTCGAAACGCTCACCATCACCCGCACCATTGGCCTTCGGCCGGTGAGCTCTACCAACCCGCGCGCGCCCAAGTACGAGATCGTCGCGCTCAACGACCAGCGCCGCTGGGTCATCGTCGGCGCCCTGTTCGAACTCGCCTCGAACTCGACCGGCGAGATCTTCTACCAGGGCAAGATCGACGACCCGTCGATGTCGCAGCCGCTCTACATCGCCGTGTTCCCGCGCGAGGACGGCACCATGGCGGTCGCCTGGCAGCGTCCGCGTCGTCGGGGCAGCCAGCTCGGCACCGCCGAATACGGTGAAGGCGACATGTTCGCGGCCGACGATGCCAGTTCCGACACTGACAGCTCCGGCGACGGTCTCGGTGACAGCACCGCAGCGCCCCCGGCGAAGCGCGGTCGTGGCAGCGCCAAGGACAGCGGCACCAGCGAAGACGAAGGCGCCCTGCCGCCGATGGTCGACGCCTGAGCCTGAACTGCTCCTCCGAACGGACGGGGACCCAACCGCGGGTCCCCGTCCTCATGCACAGGCCGCAGCCGCCCCACGCGGCCCGAGGCGGAACGCCGGCACACCCCCCCCGCCCGGCGTTCCGCCTCTTCATTTGCAGGGAAGGCTTTGGAGAATTCCGACGGGTCGAATGGCTTGGATTGCGGACGATCCGGAACGACGCCTTACCATGTGGCCATCTGGTGGGCCGACCGTTCATCTGGATCGGGTCCGTACGTAGCTTGGTTCTGGGTTGAGTAGAATGAGCGGCAGAACTAAACTGGAACATATTGCACGAGGCGCCACTCTTCGCTAAAGCGGCTGAAGCCAAATAGGAGGTCCCTGGCAGCGATCGACATAAACCCACAGGCACCCACCCATCGGGACGTTCGGGCGGACTTCGTATGAGTTCGTTCTC
>JAHDXX010000241.1 GCA_023384025.1 Sphingomonadaceae bacterium | reverse complement strand
ATGATGGGGCTGCACATCCCCGGCAGCGCCTTCATCCAGCCGGGCACGCAGTTGCGACAGGCGCTCGACCGGGCAGCGGTGCACCGTGTTGCGGAAATCGGCAGGAAGGGAAATGACTGGCGCCCGCTCGGCCACTGTGTCGATGAAAAGGCGATCATCAACGCCGCGGTCGGCCTGCTCGCCACCGGCGGATCGACCAACCATGCGATCCACATCCCGGCAATGGCGCGCGCGGCAGGCGTGCGGTTCGACTGGAGCGACCTCGCCGAACTGTCGGGCGCGGTGCCGCTGATCGCGCGGGTCTATCCCAACGGCGCGGGCGACGTGAACCACTTCCATAACGCGGGCGGCATGGGCTTCGTGATCGGCGAGCTGCTCGAAGCTGGCCTCGCCCACCGCGATGTGCTGACTGTGGGTACCGGCGACCTCGGCGATTATGCGAAAGAGCCGGGGCTGGAGGGCGAGGCGCTGACATGGCGCGCCGTGGGCGAGAGCGGCGATCCCGAAATGCTGCGGCCGGTGTCAGACCCGTTCAACCCCGACGGGGGCATGCGGCTGGTCACCGGCAACCTTGGCCGGGCCTGCTTCAAGTCCTCCGCCGTCGAAGAGAGCCGCTGGACGATCGAGGCGCCCTGCCAGGTGTTCGAGGACCAGCCGAGCGTGGTTGAGGCGTTCAAGCGCGGCGAGCTCGACCGCGATGTGGTGGTCGTGGTCCGGTTCCAGGGCCCGCGCGCCAACGGGATGCCCGAACTGCACAAGCTGACCCCGCCGCTGGGCGTATTGCAGGACCGCGGTTACCGCGTCGCGCTGGTCACTGACGGGCGCATGTCGGGCGCGAGCGGGAAAGTGCCCGCCGCAATCCATTGCACGCCTGAAGCGCTTGGCGGCGGCCCGCTCGCGCGGTTGCGCGATGGCGACGTAGTCCGCCTGTGCGCAGCGACTGGCGAGCTCTCAACCACCGCAGACCTCTCTTCGCGCGAACCCGCACCCGACCCGAACGATGCGTCAGGCACCGGACGCGAAATCTTCAGCATGTTCCGGCGCTTTGCCGACGGGGCCGAACAGGGCGGCAGCGCCATGCTTGCCACAGCAGGACTTTGAACCGATGAGCACAATCGACGACCTGATGCACGTGGCCCCGGTGATCCCGGTGATCGTGATCGACGATCTGGACCACGCAGTTCCGCTGGCTGAAGCGCTCGTCGTGGGCGGGCTGCGGGTGCTCGAAGTCACGCTGCGCACGCCCGTAGCGCTCGAGGCCATCACGGCGATGAAGCAGGTGCCCGGCGCGATTGTCGGCGCTGGCACCGTCACCAATCCGCGCGAACTCGACGCAGCGCTGGCGGCAGGGAGCGAGTTCATCGTCTCCCCCGGCCTGACCGAAACGCTAGGCAATGCGGCGATTGCCAGCGGGGTTCCGTTCCTGCCCGGTATCGCCAATGCAGGCGACATCATGCGCGGGCTCGATCTCGGGCTGGACCGGTTCAAGTTCTTCCCCGCGATGGCTGCGGGCGGGCTGCCTGCACTGAAAGCGCTCGCCGCGCCGTTCTACCAGTGCAGGTTCTGCCCCACGGGCGGGATCGGACCAGACAATGCCGCCGAATGGCTGGCATTCGATCCGGTGCTCTGCGTGGGTGGCAGCTGGGTCTCACCAAAGGGCGCGCCCGACAAGGCCCGGATCGAGGCCCTCGCCCGCGAGGCATTCGCACTCTCCCCGCGTTAACCCTTGGTCCACGCCCGTCCCGCTATGGGATGGGGCGGAGGCTTTGCTGGCGCAAGCGGTGCGATTCCAGCATATTGGCGCTTATGGACCCGATGCTCAAATGGATTGGCGGTACGACCGCCGCGATCGTGCTGGCGCTGGGCACCGCGACGGTGGCTGGCGGCCTGATGAATTCGACCGAGGCTGCAGACGAGGCTGTCGCGCTTGACCAGGCGATCCCGGTCGATGCCGAGCTGATTGCGGCAGAGCCCGCTGCCCAGCCTCAGGCCGAAACCCAAGCGCCCGCGCCGCAGCCTGCCGCAGCCGGTGACGCGCTGGTCATCAAGCGGATCCTGCCGATCAACGGGCCGATGAAGTACGGCGAGTGGCACTGGGACGACAAGGGCGTGCCCGAAGGCCCGCTGGTCATCACCGTCGACCTCGAAGCACGGGTCATGTCGGTGTTCCGCGACGGATACGAAATCGGCGCAGCCGTTGCCATGCTCGGCACCGACGAGCACCCGACGCCGCTCGGCACCTTTCCGATCCTGCACAAGCAGCGTCACAATGTATCAGAGAAGTACGACAACGCGCCGATGCCGTTCTCGATGTTCCTGACAACGGACGGCGTGGCCATTCACGGCGGCCGCTCGGTCGAGAACGGCTACGCCAGCCATGGCTGCATCGCCATCCCCACCGAGATGGCCGAGAAAGTGTTCGCCATTGCGAAGAAGGGTGACAAGGTGATCATCACCCGCGGCAAGCGCATCGGCGTGGGCGACCCGATTATTTCCTGACCGGGCGGCGTGGCGGCTCGGGGCGGCATTCGAACCGCTCGCCTCGCCGCGTGACCATGACCCCGGCGAGGTTGGCCTTCGCCCCTTCGCTACCCAACATGTCGAGCAATGCGGCAAGCTCGCTGCGCGAAGGCGTTCCGCCAAGGCCCACCAGCGCGCGTTCGAGCAGGCGCAGGTTGATCTCGCGCCAGGCCGAGACAGGCACGAGCACCGTCGCCTCGGCTTGAACGATACCATCGGCCCACGCCTGATCGGCCATGGCGGCAAGCGTATCCTCCGCTTCGCCGATCAGGGTGGCCGAGCGCGCGAGCATGGCCGGATCGAGCCAGTCCGCCGCTTCCAGCGCCCGGCGCACCCGCACCCGGTCAAACCGGTCATCCAGATTGGACGGATCGGAGACGGCCCTGACCCCGGCAGCAGTAACAATTGCCGCCAGCTCGTTGCGGCGGAATTCGAGCAGCGGGCGGATCACCGGCACTGCACAGCCCGGCACGCGCGATACCGGCCTGATCCCCGCCAGCCCGCCCGGCCCGCTCCCCCGGTTGAGCCGCATGAGCAGTGTTTCCGCCTGGTCATCGGCATGGTGCGCGGTCGCTATCGCAACCAGCCCACGCCGAGCGGCCCAGTCGCCCAATGCAGCATAACGCGCCCGGCGCGCTTCCTGCTGGACATTGCCCGGTGCCACCGCGACCTCCAGCGTTTCACAGACGATACCCCGCGCGGTGCAGGTCGCTTCGACCAGCGCGCATTCGGCCGCAGCAGCGGCGCGCAAGCGATGATCGACCGTTGCGACCTCGAACCCGCCGGGAATGGCCTCTGCGCAGAGCGAGAGCAGCGCCATCGAATCCGGCCCGCCTGATACCGCCAGTCCGATCAGGCCCGCCGGGGCCAGCCGGACAAGAGCGGCGCGCAGCCGGTCTACCTGTGCGGAATCGGGCAACCTATCAATTGCAGGTCACTTTCTTCCGGTTCGCCTCGTACTGGCCCGACAGGCGGCCGGTGGCGAGCGCCGGATAGGTCTCGGCGAATTCGGACAGCGCGATACAGGCCCGGCTGGTGTCCTTCAGGGCAATCATCGACTCGGCAAGATAGAGCAGGCTATCACCCGCCCGGGCGCCGTTCTTGTCCGACTGGTAATTGCGCAGGAACCAGGTCGCCGCATCGCGCGGCTTGCCATCGTCAAGGAAGGCCCGGCCAAGCAGGTTGCGCCCGAACGAGATCCGCGCATGGCGCGGGTACTTCTCGACATAGAGCGCCAGCTGCTGCTGCGCCTCGGGAAAGAACTTCGCATCCCACAGGCGGAAGCCGTAGGAATATTCGTCCTCGCCCGCATCCTCGGTCTGCGGCTTGGCGATGGCCTGCACCGCGGCAAGGCGCTGGGCCGAAGGGCCGGTGGCGGCCGGCGTGGTTGCAGCGCGCGCCGGTGCCGTAGTGGTCGCGGGAGTGGTTGCCGCCGGAGTGACCACCGGGGTGGTGGTCGCAGGCGTGCTTGCCGCCACGGTTGTGGCCGGTGCAGCGCCCGCTTCCAGCGCGGTCAGCCGGGACTGCACCTGGGCCAGCGCATTGGTGTTCTGTTCGGTCTGCGCGGTCAGCGCCTGCATCTGTGCTTCCAGCGCATCGAGCCGGATCAGGATATCGGTCACTGCCGTGGTGCTGGGCGTGGTCGGCCCCGG
>JAHDXX010000240.1 GCA_023384025.1 Sphingomonadaceae bacterium | reverse complement strand
ATCAAGATCAAGAACGAGATCGACCCGACGCTGACCTTCCGCCGCTCGTGCCGCGAGGGGATCTGCGGCTCGTGCGCGATGAACATGAACGGTGCGAACGGCTTGGCCTGCACCACCGCGATCGAGGATCTGAAGGGCGAAATCCGCATCACGCCGCTGCCGCACATGGAAGTGATCAAGGACCTGGTGCCGGACTTCACCCATTTCTATGCCCAGTACGCCTCGATCCGGCCGTGGTTGCAGACCGTCACAACGACCCCGAGCGGCAAGGAGCGGCTCCAGTCGCCCGAGCAGCGCGAGAAGCTCGACGGCCTGTACGAATGCATCCTGTGCGCCTGCTGCTCGACCTCGTGCCCGAGCTACTGGTGGAATTCCGACAAGTTCCTCGGCCCGGCGATCCTGTTGCAGGCCTATCGCTGGCTGGCTGACAGCCGCGACGAGATGACCGGTGAACGGCTCGATTCGCTGGAAGATCCGTTCCGGCTCTACCGCTGCCACACCATCATGAACTGCGCGAACGTCTGCCCCAAGGGCCTGAGCCCGGCAAAGGCGATTGCCGAAACCAAGAAGATGATGGCCGAACGCGCGATCTGAGCGTGGATTCGCAGGTTTTCGAATATCGCGAGCATCCGGACTATCCGGGCTGGCACATGTGGCGCCTGCGCGATGAAACGCGCTTCAACGGCGTGGTCATGGGCGAACTGATCACGCGGGTGGAGGGCAACAAGTGCCGCCTGCGCATGTTCCCTGAACGCAAGCACACCAACCTGCAGGAAATGATCCACGGCGCGATCACGCTGTCGCTGATCGACATCTCGCTGTTCTCCGCCATGCGCACGCTCACCACCGGCGATCCCGGCCCGGCGGTGACACTGGAATTGTCGACCCAGTTCATCGGTGCAGGCAAGCCGGGCGAGCCACTCGATTCGGTGGTGGAGATCGTGCGCGAGACCGGGCGCCTGCTGTTCCTGCGCGGCGAAGTTGTCCAGGAAGACCATCTCGTGGCGGCGTTTTCGGGAATGGTGCGCAAAGCCAGCAAGCGATGACCGGCCTCGTAGCCCGCTACGAGGAGCTCGGGGCCGCAGGCGAGCTGCGCCCTGACCCGGAACAGGCTGCGGCGGTTTCCCACCTGGCTGCGCTCCAGTCCGCGCTGGAACGCGAACCTGCCCGGCCCGGACTCCTCGGGCGCCTGTTCGGCGGGGACAAGCCTAGCGCACCGCGCGGCGTCTACATGTGGGGCGGCGTCGGGCGCGGCAAATCGATGCTGATGGACCTGTTCCACGATACGCTCGCCCTGCCCGCCAAGCGTCGCGCGCACTTCCATGCCTTCATGCAGGAAGTCCATGCATTGCTGCGGGAGGAGCGGGCGAAGAAGCTGGGCGACCCGATCCCGCCCGTCGCGGCGCGGCTGGCAGAGGGCGTGCAATGCCTGTGCTTCGACGAGATGGTGGTCAACAACACCGCCGATGCCGCGATCATGAGTCGCCTGTTTCGTGCCATGATGCTGGACGAAGGGGTCACGGTGGTCACCACGTCCAACCGCCCGCCTGACGACCTCTACAAGGATGGGCTCAACCGCGAACACTTCCTGCCCTTTATCGCGCTGGTAAAAGAGCGTCTCGACGTCCTGCCGCTCAACGGGCCGACCGACTACCGGATGGAGCGCATGGCCGGGCTTGACACCTGGCACAGCCCGCTTGGCGACGAAGCCACGGCCAAGGTGCGCGAGGCGTTCTTCCGCCTGACCGACTACGCGCCCGAAGACGCCGCGCATGTTCCGAGCGCGGAGCTCGATGTCGGCGGCAAACGCACGCTCCATGTGCCCAAGAGCCTGAAGGGCGTAGCGGTGTTCAGCTTCAGGAAGCTCTGCGCCGATGCCCGCGGCGCACCCGACTACCTCGCGGTCGCCCGCAATTATCACACGGTGATCCTCGTCGGCATCCCCCGGATGGGGCCGGAGAACCGCAATGAAGCGGCCCGGTTCGTGACGCTGATCGACGCGCTATACGAGCACAAGGTCAAGCTGTTTGCCACTGCCGCTGCCGAGCCGTCGGCGCTCTATCCGGCAGGGGATGGCGCGTTCGAGTTCGAGCGGACGGTCAGCCGCCTGATGGAGATGCAGAGCGAGGATTATCTTGCGCTGGGCCATGGGGCGGATGCCTAGGCCGCGTCAGCCAGCTTGACCTGTGCGGAAACCAGGCGGCTCATCACCTTGAGGTCCTGTTCACGCAATTGCAGTGCGGCGTCAGCCCACAATTCCGTGATCCGGTTCAGCTCGTCGAGTTCGAGATTCCACGAGATTTTCATTGCCTTGCGGGCATTGACCAGACCGGCGTGGCGCCGTTCCGCCTTGCGGATGAAATCACGGCACGCTTCCAGCCCGTCACCGTTTTCGGCCAGCTGGTGGACGAGCCCCAGGTCGTACATTTCCTCGGCGGTATAGGTCCGGTTCGACGTGATGAGGCGTTCGGCCATCGCGCTGCCGAGCTTCCGGCTGAGCAGCGCATGGGCCCCCATTCCCGGGAACAGGCCGAACATGATCTCCGGCAACCCGAAAGTCGCACCGCGTTCCGCCACGATATAGTCGAACGACAGCAAGGCCTCGAATCCGCCACCCAGCGCGGCACCCTCAACCAGTCCGATAGTCAGCATCGGAATGCCCAGCGTCTGGATGTTCCGATGCAGGATCGCACAGCAGCGATGGCCATAATGCACCAGGCCGTCGCGGTCGCGGGATTCGATCAACTGCTTGAAGAGCTTGAGGTCGCCGCCGAAGCAGAACACGCCCGGCGCGCGGCTGCCCAGCACAAGATAGCGCAGCGGCACCTTGCCGTCGCCAAACCCGCGCCCGATCAAATCCTGCCAGGCTTCGAAGTCCGCCAGCATGGCCGGGGTAAAGCTCGGCCTGCCTTCCGGACGCATGTAGGTCCACAAGGTCTGGAATTCGTCCTCGTAGTGGACATCAAGCTCGCGCAGGGCGAGCAGTTCTTCCGGGATGGCAAGTCGCCGTGCGCTTTCGACCATCAGGTCCGCCCCGTCGTCGCCCAAGGCAAACGCTGAGCTTTCGGTCCGGTCCATCCCGCCGTGTTCCCTCGCCATCTCGGCACCCATTCGATCCATCGCGACCCCCGATGTCTGTTTGTTTTGCGATCGACAGCACCAATTAAGGCGAATCTAGGCTTAACGTGACTCGCTTGGCAAACGATTATTTTCCACGACTGTTTGGATTGGCGACCCAAACCGGCACATCGCATTATTTTGTTGCGGCTGTGTTGCCGATGCAACTCAGTACCCGACCCCGAGATTTCGCATCGCCCGGTCAAGCATCAGCAATTGCCAGAGGACCCGTGAATTGTCGCGCTGACCGGAGATATGGTGTTCTGCCAATTGCGCCAGCACAGCCTGGTCGAACCACCCGGTCCGCGCCAGACCACCGCTCGATACGATAGACCGCGCCGTCCCCGCCAGCGGCCCGCGGAACCACTGGGCAATCGGCGTGACGAAACCCTGCTTTGGCCGAAAGAGAATATCCTGCGGGAGGTACCGCTTCATCGTGTGCTTGAGCAGCCACTTTCCCTGCGCCCCGCGCACGCGCTCGCGGTGCGGAAGGCTGGCGGCAAATTCGATCAGGCGATGGTCGAGCAGCGGCTCGCGCGCTTCCAGGCTGACATCCATGCTCGTGCGATCGACCTTGGTCAGGATATCGCCCGGCAAAGTGAACTTGAGATCGACATATTGCGCCCGGTCAAGCCCGCTGCGCGCAGGCGCCTCGCGCATCAGTGCGACCAGCGGATCTTCGGCGCGATACCCGGAAAGCCCGGCAATGAAGCTGTCCGAATAGAGCCCCAGCCGTACCTCGGGCGGCAGCACCGAAAGGCCGCGGGCATAGCCCTCCGCCCCGTCACCGGCGAGCGACAGGAATGTCGACTTGGCCCGCAAAGGCCGGGGTGCCCAGTCCGCCTTGGGCCATAGCCGCCCGAGTGTGCCGAACACCGGCGCGCGCAGGCTGTGCGGCAGGATCGACCGGGCTTGCTCTTCGCGCAGGTGGAACACCTGGCGCCGGTACCCCGCCATCGCCTCGTCCGCGCCGTCGCCGGAAAGCGCGACAGTAACAGTCTCCCGCGCCAGCTCGCACACCCGCCATGACGTCAGTGCCGAAGCATCGGCAAAACGTTCGTCGAACATCCCCGCCAGACGGTCGAC
>JAHDXX010000239.1 GCA_023384025.1 Sphingomonadaceae bacterium | reverse complement strand
GCCGAGTTCGCTCCCTTTATCGCGGCCAAGGGTTCGATCACGGTCGACGGTGTCTCGCTGACGGTCAACGATGTGCGCGACCGGGCTGACGGCTCGTGCGACTTTGCGCTCAATATCAGTCCCCACACTGGTGAAGTGACCACGATCGGGGCGCTGACCGAAGGCGACAAGGTCAACCTCGAGATCGATGTGCTGGCGCGATACCTCAAGCGGATGCAAAGCCTGCAAGGCTAGCGACAAGCCCGCCTGACCGGGATTGTCATTTGAATTTCAATTGCCTGCGTGCAACCACGTGGGGATGAACAAGCTCACATCCCTGGCCGCAAGTCTGGCCCTGGCTGTCAGTGTCACAGCACTCGCAACCAGCCCCGCCCCTGTTTCCGCCCAGCAGACTGCTACGGCCCTGCAACCCGGGTTCCAGTTCCAGGAAATGACCGCAAGCGACCCGGTGATCGACGGGCGCCGCACCAAACGGTTCGAATTCACCGCCGAGGCCATGGCCGGGCTGCAAATGGTGGTCACCCCGCCCGAGGGCGTCAAAGCGCATATCGCCGTGGAACGGCTCGACGAGTCAGGCAAGTGGGCCGCCGTCGCCGGTGAAGTCCGGTCGTCGATCTGGTTCGGCACCGTGACTGACGGTGCGGGGAAGTACCGGCTGGTCATCGGCTTCGAAGGGGGGCGGACCGGGCGGTTCGCACTCAACCCCGTGATCATCCGCCCTTCGGAGAACGTGATCCCGCTCCAGACCGTCCAGGTCGGCGAGATTACCCCGGTCTCCCTGCTGGACGGGCAGATGCGGGTGCAGAAGTACTCGACCACAGTGAGGGGCGGCAAGCGGATCCGCTTCACCGCCAACAGCAAGGGCTTTCCCATCATGCTCGCCGGGCGGATGGCCGATGGCGGGGAAATGTTCCTCTCCAATCGCAACAGCGACAAGGCCACACTGGAGCTGACCGCGCCGAAGGACGGGAAGTTCACGCTTATGGTCGTGTCGCAGAACGGGGCGAGCGGAAACTATGCCCTCTTTGCGGGTGCGGCGACCACGCCTGTATCCCCTCCGCCAGCCGCCGCCCGGCCAACCACAGCGCCGGTCGCCCGCCCGGCGGCACCCCCGTCGCGTCCGCCTGCGCCTGCACCGGCCGCCGCACAGCAACGCAAGAAGAACAAGTTCCGGATCAGCGAAGGTCCGCGCCGCACCGCGAGTGGGGGCATGGTCAGGGTCGGGGACCTGCTCAGCGGCCGGTTCGAACCGGGCGACCAGCTGCGTGAAGGGCGTCAGGCTGACATCTATACGGTGGAACTGAAGGCCGGTGAGGAATTCGTCGGCCGCATCATCACGGATAAATCGGGGCCGTGGATCAGGGCGTCCGGGCCCGGCCTGACCGGAACCCCGCATCCGCTGCGAATGACGATCGGAGGCCAGAGTTTGGCGGTCATCCATTTCATCGCCCGGGAAAGCGGCACCTACACGCTTGAAGCACTCGCAGGCGCTGGCGAAAACCAGCATTACCTGATCGACACCGAACACCCCTGATATCGCTGCCTAACCTAAGCGCCAGTGTCGCGGCTGCCCGTGAAAATGCAAAGCCTGCCAAGCGCCCGCATCCGGGCTGAGGGGGTAATGTTGTGGCAATTCTCGATTCATTCCGTCTTGACGGCCAGGTTGCCGTGGTCACCGGTGCGGGGAAGGGCATCGGGCGGGCCATCGCCATCGGTCTTGCCGAGGCGGGAGCGGATGTTGCGGTGGCTTCGCGGACGCAGGGCGATCTTGACAGCGTAGCCGGAGAAATCCGTGCACTTGGCCGGCGCGCCCTGCCGCTGGCGACCGACGCCACCGACATGTCAGCGCTGGAGCTGCTGGCTGAACGGACTGTGGCGGAATTGGGCAAGCTAACCATCTGGGTCAACAACGCCGGCGGCATCCCGGATGGCACGCCGCGCTACCTGACCCGGACGCCGGAAGCCAACTTCGACGCGCAGATATCGCTCAACCTGAAAGCGGTGTGGATGGGCTCGGTCGTGGCCGCGCGGCACATGGCCGAACAGGGCGGCGCGATCGTCAATATCTCCTCGCGCTCGGCGTTCGGCCCGCAGGTGAAGAACGGACCCTATGGCGCGGCCAAGGCGGCGGTGAACAGCCTGACCAGCACGCTGTCCGTCGAACTGGCGCCCAAGATCCGGGTCAATGCCGTGGCACCCGGGCCGGTGCCGACCGAGAATTTCGATGATTGCATGGGCACCGACACCGAGGAAAAACGGGCCAAGCTGCTGGAGCTGATCGGCGTACCGATGGGCCGCTATGGCACCCCCGAGGATATCGCCGCAGCCGTTGTCTACATGGCCTCGCCCGCTGCGAGCTGGGTGACCGGCCAGTGCCTCTACGTCACCGGCGGACGCTAGGGCCGGCTTGCCGACAACGGTCCGCTGGCAAAGCCGGCGCGGTCGATCTGGTACACCACATGGCGCAGCGGCTGGCCGTTGTCGTGGCGTTCGTCGACCATGTCCGTCAGAACGCCGCCGACCGCTTCGATAGCCTTGCGGCTGCGGATATTGTGCTCCCCGATCCGGAACAAGACCCGGGGAACATGTGCCAGGGCGTGCGCCAGCATCAGCCGCTTCATCTCGTGGTTGAGACCGGTGCCCCAGTGGACGCGCGCGAGGTAGGTCCAGCCGATCTCCATGGCGTCGGGATCGAACCTGGTCGGCCTGAACTGCGAGGAGCCGACCACCGCACCGCCATCGCGCAACGTCGCCGCCAGCGCGCCGCCCGCGGCGAGCGCTTCGTCGAACATCGCGTCGAATACCGGGCGCTGCCACCGGTTGTGCATCGGGTGCTGTTCCCACAGCAGCGGGTCCGAAGCGACTGCGTAGAGCGCCGCCCGGTCCGCTTCCACCAGCGGCCGCAGGATCAACCGCTCCCCCGTGAGGACCGGCTGCCGGTCCATCTCAGGCCGTCACATCCGCCAGCGCGGCGATGAACTTGTCGATATTGCCTGCGGTCAGCCCGGCGACATTGATCCGGCCGGATCCGGCCATATACACACCGTGCTGGTCACGCAGGCGCTGGATCTGGTCCTTGTCGAGCGCGAGCATGGCGAACATGCCGCTCTGGTTGGCCAGCGGAGCGAGGTCGAGGCCGGGCACCTTGTTATCTGCCGCAGCCAGCCGCTCGCGCACCCAGCGCAGGCGCTGGCGCATCGAATCGAGCTCGGCCAGCCATTCGGCGGTCATGGCTTCGTCGCTCAGGATCAGGCGGATCGCCGCACCGCCATGGTCAGGCGGCATCGACCAGTTGGCCCGCGCCAGCGCGGCGGCGTTGGACATCGCCACCGGCAAATGTCCGGCGGTGTCGCTCTTGACGTAGAAGGCACCCACACGGTCGCGATAGACGCCGAAGTTCTTGTCACAGCTGTAGGCCACCAGCGCTTCCGGCACCGCAGCGAGCAGCGCGCGCATCCCCGCCGCGTCTTCCTCCAGCCCGAAGCCGAGCCCGTGGTAAGCAAAGTCGACAATCGGCAGCACCGGGCTGTCAGCCAGTGCAGCAGCGATCGCGGCCCAGTCCGCCGCGGAATAGTCCACTCCGGTCGGGTTGTGGCAGCAGCCGTGGATCAGCACTGCGTCGCCCTCGCCCGCAGCAGCGAGCGCGCTCAGCAGCGCGTCGATGTCGGCCCCGCCATCGGCCCGGGCATGGGGAAAGCTGACCACTTCGAGGCCGAGGTCGGCGAGGATCTGCGCATGGTTGGGCCAGCTCGGCACGCCCATCAGCACCCGCTTGACCCCTGCCTTCTGCGCCAGCGCGAACGCAAGGCGGCATGCGCCGGTCCCGCCCGGGGTCTGCATCCCCTCGACCCGGCCGCCCATGTCCCCGTCCCCGCCGAAAACGTAGGGCATCAGCGCGCGGACGAAACCCATGTCGCCTTCGGGCCCGAGGTATCCCTTCGATTCCTGCTCCGCGACCAGCCTGGTCTCGGCCTGCTTGATCGAACGGAACACCGGAGTCGCGCCGTCATCGGTGCGGTACACACCCACACCTAGGTCGATCTTGTCCGCGCGGTCATCCGCAGCGTAGAGCTTGATCAGCGCAAGCAGCGCGTCGGGAGCCTGTGGGGCGAGGTTATCGAGCATGGCGCGCCCCTAGACCTGCGCGGCCAAGCCCCGCAACCGGAAATGCCCTTGAGGTGCGCCAAATATGGCTACTTTCGCTCGTTGGGCGTTCAGACCTCCCGTCCCGCCTCCCCACCCGGCCACCAATGATACCAT
>JAHDXX010000238.1 GCA_023384025.1 Sphingomonadaceae bacterium | reverse complement strand
AGGTCGCGTCGGGATGGAACAGTTGCCCCATCATGTCCCACCGCCGCCGGTCGATGGCGTGGGCATAGGCGGCGATCACGTCGCGAATGGCTTCGCGGTCTTCCAGTGTCTCGGTCATGCTTCCAGCTCCACGATCACCTTGCCCATGTTCTTGCCTGACAGCATCCTGTCATAGGCAACCAGCGTGTTCTCAAGCCCATGGGTGACATCGTAGGGCAGGTCGAGCTCGCCTGCCTCGTGCCATTGGCGCAGGCGGGCCGTCAGCTCCGGCCCGTGGTGCATGAAGTCAGGCGAGAAGAATCCTTCGATCCGCAGGCGACGCATCAGCACCTGGTCGAACTCGCTTGGGTGCGTGCGGGTGCCCGAATTGTAATCCGCCACCAGCCCGCACACCGCGACCCGGCCATAGTGGTTCATGTTGACCAGCACATCGTCGAGCAGCGGTCCGCCGACATTGTCGAAGTAGACATCGATCCCGCCGGTCGCGGCCAGCGCCGCGCGCACGTTCCCTGCCTTGTAGTCGATCGCGCCCGTAAGGCCATAATCGCGGGTCAGCGCGGCGCATTTCTCCGCGCCCCCGGCCATGCCCCAGACCTCGCAGCCGAGCAGCTTGGCGATCTGGCAGGCGAGCAAACCGGTCGCCCCGGCGGCGGCGGATACCAGCACGGTTTCGCCCGGCTTGGCCGCGCCGGTGCTCTCGATCCCCCACAGCGCGGTCCACCCGTTCATGCCGAGCGGGCCGAACCAGGCGCGCCAGTCAGCCACGCTTTCTTCAAGCACAATCGCACCCGACAGCCCCGCGTCAACCACGCTGAAATCGCCCCATTGCCCGAATGCGCGCACCAGCGTGCCTTCGGGAAAGTCGGGATGGCGCGAGGCCGTGACCCGCCCGATCACCAGCCCGCTCATCGCCGCGCCCAGCGGCAGCGGCGGCTGGTACCCGTCTTCCCGGTCGCTCATCCACATCCGCGTGCCGGCATCCATCGACAGCATCGCGTTGCGGATCACGATTTCCCCTTCGCCGGGCTCGGCGAGCGGGGCTTCGACCAGCGACAGCGCGCTGGTGAACTGGTTGCCTTCGGGTCGCGCATCGATGCGCCAGAAACGGTTGGTCATGGCCACGACCATCCCCCTGCGGCGACGCTGCGGCAAGGCGCAGTTTTGGCAGGGGCTGCGGCTATCAAAATGGGGCGGCGCGCGGGGCAGGGCCGGTGCCTAAGCTGCCTGACAAGGAATCAGAGTGGGAGAGACAGCATGGCATTGATCACCGTTATCGGATCGTCCGGCCGCCAGGGTATGGCGCAGGTGCGGCAGGCACTCGCCGCAGGGTATGATGTGCGCGCGATCTCGCGTCAGGCCGATCCCTTTGCGGGCGCCAAGATTGACGGGGTCGAGCGGGTCGAGGTCCGCCCGATGGACCTCTACGATCCGTCGACCTTCGCCGCCGCGCTGGAGGGGACGGACTACATCTTCTACACCCACCCGCTCCAGGCCCGGGCCGACCGGGCGGTGCTGGTCGGCGATGTCGGCAAGGCGGCAGCCGAGCTGGGGGTCAAGCGGGTGGTGTGGAACACCTCGAGCTGGATTCCGGACAAGCCGGGCGATGCCTTTACCTATGCCGGCAACACCGCCGGAATCAACGCGCTGTGGCGCTCTGGCGCGCCCGGCACGGTGTTCGGCAGCGTGCTGTTCATGGACAACCTGCTGACCAACTGGGCGCGGCCGTTCATCGTCAACGAAGGGCGCTACGTCTATCCGCACAACCCCAACCTCGAAGCCAACTGGATCAGCCTCGATGACGTGGCGAAGTTCATGCTCGCCAGCCTCGAGCGGCCCGACATGGAAGGGGCTTGGCTCAACATCGGCGGACCGGAGCGGATGCGCGGGCCGCAGGTCGCTGAGGTGCTCAGCAATACTCTCGGCAAAACCGTCAAATACGATCCCTGCACACCCGCCGAGTTCGGGCGTTACCTGGTGCAGGCAGCGGGCGATGACATGCCGGCAGAAATGCGCGAGGACTTCGCCAAGGGGATCGAGGCGTTCTACGAATACAACAACACCGCCCCGACGAGGCCCTTCGCGGTCGATATGGACCATGTCTACGAACGCTTCCCGGAACTGGAAGGCAAGCTCGAACCGATGAGCGAATGGGCACCCAAACAGGACTGGGGCGACAGCAATTTCCGCCCGGCGTTCGGGTGATTGCATTGCCCGGAAGCGGAAAGAGAAGGGGTTTCACGCAGAGACGCGGAGAATAGAGGGAGACGCAGAGAAAGAAATTGCGGCGAAGCCGCAGCATGGTTCACACGAAGCCACGAAGAGGGCATTCGGTCGGGTATATGTGCTGACCTCTTTGTGGCTTCGTGTGAGAAAAAATGGAATGCCGCTGCGCGGTGGGCGCGACATCTCCGCGTCTCCCTTACTTCTCCGCGTCTCTGCGAGAAACCAACTTATTCCGCCGCCTGCGCCATCTCGCGGGCGAAGATATCCTTCAGTTCGTCGTCGCTGGCATGGGTCAGCTTGTCGACCCACTGGTGGAAGACCTGCCCGCCGCGCTCGTTGCGGCCGAACAGCACCTCTTTCATCAGCCCTGACTGCAAGGCTTCGTGCTGGCGCTTGCCGGTCTTGTAGTCCTCGTCGCGCACCACGATCTCGAGGAAGTCGAACTGGTCGTGCGCGGCCTTGATCGCGACTTCGTCGGTCGGCTCGTGCTCCATCACGTAGAACTGGGTGGTGTAGCTCTCGCCTACGGTCGCGCCGGGGAACAGCTGGCTGATCATCGCCCCGCGCAGGCCCCCGCCATAGAAGCTGGCGATCGAGATGTGCGGGAAGATCGTCCACACCCCCTGCACCAGCACTTCCTGCGGCAGCTGGTCGTCAGCCATGGCATTGAGATCCATTTGCTGGTCATCGTCGCCCGAAACCTTGATCGCGAACTGTGACGGGGTCGACAGGCGCTGGTGCGGGCCGAAGGCGAAGTAGTTGGCCCGGTTGTAGAAGTCCGACCCGAAGGTGTTCGCGTGGAGCACCGGCAGGTGGTAGAAGTCGAGGTAGCCGTCGTAGGCGGTCTTCCAGTTCGGGCCTGCCAGGGTGCGCTGGCTGAACAGGTGCCAGCCATCGAATTCGAACGCCTTGAGCAGCTCGTCATAGCCGCACAGGTAGTCCGCGATGTCGAGCGTCGAGGTCGGGTCGAGCGTCGCCCAGATCAGCCCGGCGCTTTCATAGACCGGGAACCGGGTGAGGCAGTGCGCCGCCTTGTCGATCGCGCCGAAATCCTGCGGGCTGGCAACCCCGATCAGGTCGCCATCGTTCTTGAAGGTCCACCCGTGATAGCCGCAGGTAAAGCGGTTGGCCTTGCCGGTGCCGCTGGCGACAGGGTTGCCGCGGTGGCTGCACATGTTGAGGAACGCGCCCACCGTGCCGTCTTTCTGGCGGGTCAGCAGCAGCGGCACCCCGCAGATGTCCATCGCCTTGTAATCGCCCGGCTCGGGCAGTTCGCACGAGGGCGCCACCATCAGTGGCAGGCGGCGGAAGATCTGCCTCTTTTCCAGCTCGAACAGCGCCGGATCGGTATAGCTGCTGGCCGGGATGCGGACGACTTCGTCTGCCAGCTCCATCGTGCCGGCCATGCCGTGCGCCACCAGCGAGCGGGTCATCGAAACCAGGTTATCCTGCGCCATCTGCACTCTCTCCTCCATGCGTCGCGGTCTGTTGTCGGGCATGATAGCGCACCCGGCAATTCGCACTTTTGCGCGTAATCAAGAAGAACGGGCGCGAAGGTTGCCCTCCGCGCCCGCCAGCGGTGTCCGTTTCAAACTCCCCCTAGAAGCGGACACGACCTTCGATGAACACCTGGCGTCCGCGGTTCTGCGTCAGCACCAGATCGTCGCCGGTCGGAATGCTAAGCCCCGGAGGGGCAAGGAACGGGCGGCCACCCGATGTGATCACGTAGATCTCGTCGGTCAGGTTGACCCCGACCAGCGACAGCCGCCACTTGCCGTCGGGATCGCCGACCGAGACCGTTGCGTCGAGCGTCACGAAGCTGTCCTGGACGAAGTCGTTGAAGGTGGCTTCGTCAGTGATGTAGCCGTCGTTGTACGCCGCGTTGCCGCCCAGACCCAGTTCGAGCGATTCGCCCATCGGGACGCTCCAGTCGAACGCGAGGTTGCCTGACCACTTGGGCGCCTGCGAGGCACGGCGTCCCTTGAGGTTGATCGGGCCGCCAGCGCCGCCGGGCTGGAGGAAGTCGTCGGTATACGAGGCATCGAGGTACGACAGGCTG
>JAHDXX010000237.1 GCA_023384025.1 Sphingomonadaceae bacterium | reverse complement strand
TGAAGCGCCGCTCGGCCGAGCCGACTGTTACCGACAAGCTGTTTTCTGAGAAGACCGGAACGCTCTCGGAGGTTTATGGCGAGCTCTACGAAATGCTGGGCGAAGCTGCGCCCGAAACCGACGCTGATCTGGCGGTCAACGCACGTTTCCAGCGCATCGCCCGCCTGCCCCAGTTGGGAATCTATGTCGATGAAGCCCACCACTCGATGGGGGCGGCATTGGAAAAAGACCTCGGCCAGGCCAAGCAGGATTCGGCGCTTCGCACGACCATCGATGAATTGGCCCGTGCGCTGCAGCACAAGAAGACCAGTGTGGTCGGGTGCTACAATTTCACCGGCACGCCCTACGTCAAAGACACCATCATGCCAGAGGTGGTCTACGCCTATGGGCTGAAGGCCGCGATCGACAAGGCCTATCTGAAGCAGCCCGATTTTGTCGATTATTCCGGCAACGTGAAGTCAGACGACTTCCTCAAACTGGCTGTGCAGGACTTCTGGGAACGCGAAGGCGAGAACCGACGCGAGGGCCTGCTGCCCAAGCTGGCGATTTTCGCTTCCACCATTGAGGAATTGGACACCGAACTGCGCCCGGCGTTGGAGAAGATTTTGGCAGATCTCGGCGTATCGACAGGCCGCATCCTTGTGAATGTCGGTGACGAAAAGCTGACCACTGCCGAGGACATTCGTGAGTTCAACCGGCTTGATACCGAAGAGTCCGACAAGCAGTTCATCCTGCTGGTTGGCAAGGGCCGCGAAGGCTGGAACTGCCGCTCGCTGTTCGGGGTTGCGCTTTATCGCAAACCCAAGTCTCGCATTTTTGTGCTGCAATCGACCATGCGGTGCCTGCGCTCCATCGGCGATATCCAGGAGACGGGCCACATCTACCTCTCCGCCGAGAACATGGAGATACTCAAGGACGAGCTGCAGCAAAACTTCCGCGTGACCACGGACGAGATCGGCCCGAAGAAGACCGATGACAGCGAGACGTACACCGTCACAGCCGTTCCGCCTCCCATCGTTTTGACAATCACGCGCCGCCGCGAGCTTTTCCAAACCCGGCGAAAGGACGAACCGGAAAAGTTGTCGTTCGATTTGTCAGACGCAGCGATGGAACAGTATCGGGCAACGCTTCGCCGCCGAAAGGCCGTGAATGCCGCTGCGGATGAACAGGTCGATGTGACGGACAGGCTAGAGAACCGAACCTTCTCGGAATACACCCTGATCGCTGAGGTTGCCCGTTACTTCGCCGGAGATGGGGTTTCACCTTTCGATATCGGCGACATGCTGGGCGAAACCGAAGTTGGGCTGGGCCGACTGGTCGAAGCAGTGAACATGTCGAATGATATCCTGCATGACCTGATCGTTCCGGCCGTTTTCCAGGCCCTGTTCGAGATCAAGACGTTCGAAGACCCAGTCGAAGAGCGGATTGAGCTGGTGAAGGGCTACAATCCTGAAACCAATCGGGTCCCGTCGTTCACCTTCAAGGCGAAGCCACATCTCGTCGCAAGCAGGGACTTCCCCCGCTACGCTGACACCCGGCATCGCACCTTCCATCTCGACCATTATTGCTTCGACAGTCAGCCTGAGGTCGACTTTTTCGAAAAGGTGCTGAAGCTAAACGATGGCGACAGGATCTATTTTACCGGCATGCTGGTGCATGGGCAGTCGGGGTTCCGCGTGAACTACATCCATCCGGAATCCCACACCGTCTGCAATTACTACCCTGACTTTCTCATTCTTCGTGAAGACGGCACCACACATCTCGTTGAGGTCAAATCGGCCTGGAAGGCTGAAGACCCAGTTGTCGTAGCCAAGCAGGAAGCCGCAGAGCGACTGGCCGAAGGTAGCCGGTTCCATTACGCCATGCTCACCAAAGAGGACTTCGATGGCTACCTCAGTGCAGAAGCTGGCTGGCAAAAGTTCGTGAGCCAACGAACCGCAAGCAATACGCTTGCTCTCGGCCAGAGCTGATCGAGCTGACATAGTTGCATCAACTAAGCAGGCGGTCGCCCGAATTTATGCGCCTTGCCAATGCTTCAACGAAGTCGTCGTATCGCTCTTTGCCCTGTGCCTGTGCTGCTGCGCGAGCACTTTCTGGCAAAGGCGGATTCGCAGTGAGCCAGAACCTCACAAACAGTGCCAAAGCTTCGTTGCCGACTTCAACTGCGTGCTCCAAGTTTTCCATCTGGCGAACGATCCGATCAAGGCGGCGACTAAATGCAGCCTCCATTCGCTCCGATCCATCGGGTGATAGAAACGAGCTCAGGGCCGCCTCGACGATCTCCGCCTGCGAGACCCGCTTTCGGATCGCCAGTTCTGCGAGTTGTTTCGCAACGGCCGGTGACAACCGAAATGTATGCTTCGACTTCACAGTTCGATCCCATCGCCGGGGTCGAGCGCCGCTTGCCGGGAATTCGAGACCATCCGTGCGCGCAAGCGCTCTGAGCGCGCAGCGTCGTCGTCCTTGTCGCTATCACTGCCAAAGTCGAATTCATTGACCTGAGGCGTAGGCGGGGGTGCGATTTCGACATGTATTGGCAGTTCCGGTTCACGGCGTACGCCACCGTTGGCTTGATCCTCATCCACCGAAACGTGCTGGGTCACCGAACGGACCGCCTTTACTGCGGGCAAATTGCTCCAGTCATCGACCGGCAAAAGAGCTGTTCGGTCGTGCTCATGCTGCGGCGGCTTCTGGATCCGACCTTGGAGACGCGGATCGGCATAATAGCGCGCCTTCTTCGCCCGCACGGGCGGTACGCCTGACAGCATTACGATTTCGTCTGTCTCAGGGAGTTGCAGGATTTCGCCTTGGGTGAGCAATGGCCGCGAGGTTTCCGAGCGAGAAATCATCAGGTGACCGAGCCACGGCGAGAGTCTGTGGCCGGCGTAGTTCCGCATGGACCGCTGCTCCGTCGCCGTGCCGAGGGATTCCGAAACGCGCTTCGCGGTACGCTCGTCATTGGTCGCGAAGGCGACACGGACATGGCAGTTGTCGAGGATTGAGTTGTTGGCACCGTATGCGCGCTCGATCTGGTTGAGCGATTGAGCGATCAGGAACGCCTTGAGGCCATACCCCGCCATGAATGCCAGTGCGCTCTCGAAGAAATCGAGCCGACCCAGCGCCGGGAATTCGTCGAGCATTAGCAGCATCCGGTGCCGGTCCTTGCCTGCTTCGAGTTCCTCCGTCAGGCGGCGCCCAATCTGATTGAGGATCAGGCGGATCAACGGTTTAGTCCGGCTGATGTCGGAAGGCGGCACGACCAGGTAGAGCGTCACCGGCTTCTTTCCATCGACGAGATCGGCAATCCGCCATTCGGAACGCCGGGTGACTTCTGCGATCACCGGATCACGATAGAGGCCGAGGAACGACATTGCCGTCGAGAGCACGCCTGACCGCTCGTTCTCCGACTTGTTGAGCAGTTCGCGCGCCGCGCTGGCGACGACCGGATGCGGACCTGCCTCGCCAAGATGCGGAGTAGTCATCATCGCCTTCAGCGTTGTTTCGATGGTCCGGCTTGGATCGGAGAGGAAAGCGGCAACACCGGCGAGCGTCTTGTCGGGTTCGGCGTAGAGGACATGGAGGATCGCGCCGACCAGCAGTGCGTGGCTAGTCTTTTCCCAGTGGTTGCGTTTCTCGAGGCTGCCTTCAGGATCGACCAGTACGTCGGCCACGTTCTGTACATCGCGCACTTCCCACATGCCGCGCCGCACTTCGAGCAGCGGGTTGTAGGCAGCGGACTTGAGGTTGGTTGGGTCAAACAGCAGGACGCGGCTGAAGCCGGAACGAAAGCTCGCGGTCAGGCCCCAGTTCTCGCCCTTGATGTCGTGGACGATGGCCGAGCCTGACCAGGTGAGCAGCGTGGGGATGACGAGACCGACGCCCTTGCCCGAACGGGTCGGCGCGAAGCACAGCACATGTTCGGGGCCATCGTGGCGCATGTAGGTGTTGTTGAACTTGCCGAGCACGACGCCTTTCTCGTTGAAGAGACCGGCCTTGGTGATGTCGCTGCGGGTCGCCCAATGGGCCGAACCGTAAGTGTTGGAATTGCGGTTTTCGCGGCCACGCCAGACCGACATAGCAATGGCAACGACAATGGCGACGAACCCGCCTGAGGCGGCAATCATTCCTCCCTGCTCGAACACCTTTGGTGCATAGGCTTCGAAAGAGAACCACCACCAGAACAGGTCATAGGGTCGGTAGACTGGGTGACCGAACAGAGCGAACCAGGGCGCGCCCAGCTCCGGCTGGAAACCAAGAGACGACGCGGTCCACTGGGTCGCGGCCCAGACGCTGGCCAGGATGATC
>JAHDXX010000236.1 GCA_023384025.1 Sphingomonadaceae bacterium | reverse complement strand
ACCGGTCAGGCGATTATAGCCAATCGCCAGCAGCACCAGCAACGCTGTATCGAGCAGCACCGGCGATAGGGCAAAACCGATGCCGATGTCGCCACCCTCGAGCGCGACCAGCACCGTTGCCAGCGCCACCGCACCACCGGGCGGGTGCATCGCGCGCAGGCTCGCCATGGTGATGATCGCGCCGCCCACCGCCAATCCCACACTGATTTCCGCAGGCAGGGCGAATTGCAGCACCGCTAAAGCCGCCAGGGCCGAAGCCGTGTTGCCGACGACTGCCGACCATGGCTGGGCCAGCGGGGAATTGGGGATGGCAAACAGCAGAAACGCGCTCGCGCCGAGCGGGGCGATTAACAAGAAGCTCGCAAGATCGCCGCGCCAGGCACTGAGCACCACGAGCAGCCCGGCACTAAGAGACAGCGCCAGCCCCGCACCCAAAGCCGCCCGCAGCGCCTCGTGCGGACGCTGGCGCGGAATCGCCGGTCCGACTGCCCGCAGCGCCTGGCGCAGGCGCACATGCACGCGCATCTGGCCGGAAAGCGACAGCGGAGCCGAAGCGTCGCCTTTGTGAAGCAAGGCGTTACTGCCCGTCGGACTGTGTGTTTTCGGCGCCATCGGCGTTCTTTCTGGCATCATGAGCGGCAATTCGCCTGCCGTTCAGGCATAACGCACGAGGCACGATCGCGCACTGGACAAAGCCGATAGAAATTCTTAGCGGGTGAGCAGAGGGTAAGCAATCAACCCGCTCACTCCAAAGTTCAGGGTGCGTTACCGATCACAGGATCGGACTGACCCCGAACAGCAGCGGATGTATCAGGATCAGGACCACGTAAAGCCCACCGCCCGCGACCAGACGCAGCGGCTGTCCAAACATCACCGTCCCCGTGCCGGGCCGTACGATCAGACGGTGCAGCCGATGCCACTCGAGCCCCATCTCGCGCTTACGGCGACGGTCGATCAACCGTCCTCCCAGCAGCGCGAAGGCGGCGAAGATGCCGAACATGAGGACATGGGCAAGTGTCCCGTTAGCGAAGGCATGGGCCCCAGCCCACAGCGCGAGTGCGGCCAGCAAGGGGTGGCGCATCCACCCGACGATGCCGGGCCGAGCTGGGTCGCAAGCGGCATTGTTCGTCCCACCAAAGGAGAAGGGATTGGGCCGTCCGATCGCCAGAGCAAGGATCAGGCAGACCACGGCCATTACTGCCAGCACCAAATGGTTGTGCCAAGGCTCCCATGCCCAGAGCATGACAAAGGGCGCCCGGCCAGCCGCCGTAATCAACCAGGCCAGCACCGCCAGCGACAACAGCGAATAGGCGATGGTGAAGCCACGCTGACCCACCAGGCCTACCAGCCAGGGCTTGACCGGGGCGCGCACCGGAACGGCATGCGAAAGAAGGAACACGCCGAGCGCGGCGGCAAATTCGGTCCAGCCCATGGCTCAACCCGCCGCCTGACGCGGGCGCAGCAACATCGGGCCGTAGAGCGCCACGAACCCGGCGAAAGCCGCGATCCAGCTCGCGCCTGACAGGCTGTGGAGCGGGCTTGCCGCGCCGGGCCATGCGCCTGCGCCAATCCGCGCCAGCACAGCGCAGATCACCGCCGCATAGATCGCCACCGTCCCGCGCCCCGCCGTTAGCGCACGGCCTGTGTGCCCCAGTGTTGCGCGGGTCATCACCGCCAGCGTCATCAGCCCAAGCGCGCCTGCCATCCATAGATGCTGCACCGAGCCTGCGCCGACCCACCCGCTGCCTAGGATCTCTGCCGCCGCTGCCAGCGCGCCGAGCGGCACAAATACATAGCCAAGATGCAGCACAAGGACGAGCGGCTCAGCAAAGGTGCGATCCCCCGCCCAGCGCGCCATCCGCGCCAGATGGACCAGCCCAGCCAGCCCTAGCGCGATGCCGGTGAAGGCCGCGAAAGGCGCCGCCACCCATACCAGCAGGGCCGCCAGCAGCACGCCGAGCGCGGCGAGATCGAAGCTCTGCATCGGCGGAGTCGGCAGGCGGCCCTCGCCCTGCTTGGCAAGCCAGTTACGGGTGAAGGACGGCACAATCCGCCCGCCGATCACCGCGATCATCATCAACACGGCGGCCAAGCCAAGCCGCAGGCCCATTCCTTGCGCTGCAAAAGCGCCGCTCGCTGCCTCCCAATGGTACAGCGCATTGGCGCAGCCGAACACCACCAGCAGGCCGACGACCGGCAGGTTGCGCCAGTTCTTGCCGACCACGATCACCCGGCCCAGCAGCGCGGCGAGTGCGACTGTCAGCGCAAGATCGGCAAGCGCCACAGCCAGCGGCGAGAGCTCTTGCGAAAGAGTCACCGACACCCGCCCGGCCAGCCATGCCGCCACCAGCCCCGCGAGCGGCCAACCGGTCACCGGCAAGCGCCCGGTCCAATTGGGAACGGCGGTCAGCAGGAACCCGGCGATGATCGCGCCGAGATAGCCGAACAGGAATTCATGCGCGTGCCAGCTCACCGGATCAAAGGCGGTCGGCAGCGTCAGCCTGCCCGCCAGCATCGCCACCCACAGCGCCATCGCCAGCGCCGCCCACAGCGCGCCCAGCAGGAAGAACGGCCGGAACCCGAAGCTTAGCAGCGCCGGGCCGCGCCAAGCGCGGTGGCGCTCCATCGTGGTGGCGGCGGCGGTCATCGGCGGTCTCCTCGAGGACGAATGGCCTGCCTGCGGCAGACGGGTTTGCAAGCGCGTTGATGCGAACTAGGGCGGTAGTAACCGCAAACTCGGATATGCCCCTTCGCATGATCGCCCCGCCCGCCCCCGCCATCGTCATCGCTGCCGGGGGCGAAGGCCAACGGATCGGCGGGCGCAAGCCGCTGCGCCTGCTCGGCAGGCAGCCGCTGCTGGCTTATGCAATCGCGAACGCCGCAGCTCAATCGGACTGCATGGCGGTGGCGGTGCGCGAAGCGGGCCAAATCGATGCGGGCGGGTTGCCGCTGCTGTGTGATGCCGTTACCGGACGCGGTCCGATCAGCGCGCTTGTCAGCGCCTTTGACTTTGCCGCCGCACAGAATCGACCCGAGGTGCTGCTGATCGGCTGCGACCAGCCCTTCCTGCCGCCCGATCTTGCCACCAAGCTCGGTGCCGCGCTGGGCGCGAACAAGGTCGCCATGCCGGTCAGCCGCGGTAAATACCAACCACTCGCCGCGCTGTGGCGCGTGGATCAGATGGCGTTGGCCGATTACATCGCGCAAGGCGGCGCCTCCCTGTGGCGCTTTGCTGCCGCGCAAGGCGTGGTGCACGTTGCATGGGCTGATGATGGCGCGCGCGATCCCTTCGCCAACATCAATGATCCTGCCGCGCTGGCCGAGGCTGAGGCGCATCTCAGCACCGCGGCTCGAACGCCAGCGCGCTGACGAGCGCACCGGCAACGGCGCCAGGGGCGTTCGGCGGGCGACGGATCAGCCAGTCAGCCTTGGCCAAGGCAGCTTGCGCCCCGCTATCCTGATTGCTGATCGGGCTGAGGCCATCATCCTCCCATATTGCCCGAACAAAAGTCTCGCGCGGGCCATTATCCGCCAGCAGCCCAGCCAGCGGCAGGTGCCGCCAGCGCAGCACATCGCGGGTGGGCTGGCCTTGCAGCGCGGCGAGCAAGGGCAGCAGGAACAAGCGCGCCGTCACCATGGCCGAGGTCGGATTGCCCGGCAGGCCTAAAACCCATCTCCCCTGCGCCAGCCCCAGCCATACCGGCTTGCCGGGCTTGATCGCGACCTTGGAAAACACCAGGTCGAGCCCGTGGCTGGCAAACATCGTCTTGGCAAAATCGCGCTCGCCGACCGAGGCGCCGCCGGTGACGATCACGAGGTCGGCCTCCGCTAGCGCCGCTCCTGCAAGCTTTTCCAGATCGGGCAGGCAATCCCTGCCGATCGCCTGCCGCACGATCCGCGCCCCGGCCTGTTCGGCCATCGCCGCCACGCCGAAGCTGACGCTTTCGGGAACCCTGCCAGAGTGGAGATACGCTGCGCCTGGCACCGCCAGTTCGTCCCCAGTGGCGATGATCGCCACCTGCGGTCGCCGAATGACCGTGACTTGCGCAAGATCAGCGGCAGCCGCCGCGACCATCGCCCGCGCGCCAAGCCGGGCGCCCGCTTCGAGCAGGACATCTCCGGCGGCGAAATCGCTGGCCGCCGTGCGCACGTGCCAACCCGGGCCGTACCCTTCGGCAAAGCGCACGCCATCGCCCTCGCGCTGCGCATATTCCTGCATGATGCAGCGGTCAGCGCCGATCGGCAAAGCTGCGCCGGTGAAGATCCGCACTGCCTCGCCCGCGCCCAGCAAGCCGGAAAAGGCGGCACCCGCCCTCGCCTCGCCGATCACCATCA
>JAHDXX010000235.1 GCA_023384025.1 Sphingomonadaceae bacterium | reverse complement strand
CCAGTCATGGTTGTTGACCATGACGGCGTCGGTTGGCCCGTCGCCGAATGTCAGCAGCTTTTCGAACACAGTGCGGATGCCGGCGATATTGGCTTCAATCGCCTCGTCGGTCAGCATCTTGCGGCTTTCGTCGCGCCCGGTCGGATCACCGATCCTTGTGGTACCGCCCCCCATGACCACAATCGGTTTGTGCCCGGTCTGCTGCAACCGGCGCAGCATCATGATCTGCACAAGACTGCCAATATGAAGGCTCGGCGCGGTGGCATCGAAGCCGATATATCCGGGGACGACCTGCTTGCTGGCGAGGGCATCGAGGCCCTCGGCATCGGTCATCTGGTGGATGTAGTCCCGCTCGTCGAGCAGGCGCAGCAGGTCGGACTGGTAGTGGGTCATGGTGGCGCGCCCCTAGCAGCGCACGCGCGCTTTCCCAAGTGCCTTGCGAGCAGGACTGGCTTGGGCGATAGGCTGCTGGCGATGCATCAGCTAACTCTTCATCCCGACTGTGCGCCGGGTCCAATCACCTCCGTTTCCGCCGCGATCACGCCGACGCAATCCGGCTGCCACGCAAGGTTCCGGTTCGACGGGGATATCGGCCGGATCAAAGTGCCGTGCCCGGCAACGAGCGAGCGAACGGACTTCCTGTGGAAGACCACCTGTTTCGAGATATTCTGGCAGCCCGATGGTGGCACATGGTATCGCGAATTCAACCTCAGCCCCTCGTCGCGCTGGGCCTGCTATGACTTCGACGATTTCCGGCTCAACAGCCGTGACGGGGAAGTCGAAGCGATTGCTGTGGCATGCTCGCATAATGACCGCGCACTGGCGCTTGAAGCCTCGATCAGCTCCACGCTGCAATTGCCAGCCAGGATCGCTCTCAACGCCATTGTCGAGGATCTGGAGGGCAATATCCAGTTCTGGGCGCTCGACTTCCCGACAGGCAAACCGGAATTCCATTCCGAAGTGTGTCGCGCAGTCAGCCTGGGAGCGGATTAATGAGCGTGCGTTTCGGCATTGACCGGTTGCTGGCAGATCCTGGCTTGCTGGCTGAACTGGAAGGGCGCCGCGTTGCGCTCGTGGCTCATCCTGCCTCCGTGACAGCCGACCTGACCCACAGTCTCGACGCGCTGGTCGCCGCGGGCGTGAACATGACGTCGGCATTTGGCCCGCAGCACGGGCTGAAGGGCGACAAGCAGGACAATATGGTAGAGACCGAGGATGAACTCGATCCGGTCTACGGCATCCCGGTATTCAGCCTCTACGGTGAGGTGCGCCGCCCGACAGGCCAGATGATGTCGAGCGCGGATGTGTTCCTGTTCGACCTGCAGGACCTTGGCTGCCGGATCTACACCTTCGTCACCACGCTGCTCTATCTGCTCGAGGAAGCGGCAAGGCACGGCAAAAGTGTGTGGGTGCTGGACCGGCCCAATCCTGCCGGGCGTCCGGTCGAGGGAACCTTGCTTGTTCCCGGGCAGGAAAGCTTCGTCGGTGCCGCTCCGATGCCGATGCGCCATGGCTTGACCATGGGCGAAATGGGGCACTGGTTCGTCGAGCATTTCGGGCTCGACGTCGACTATCGCGTTGTCGCGATGGAAGGCTGGCAACCCGATGGCCCTGGCTATGGCTGGCCGGAAGAGCGGGTGTGGATCAATCCCAGCCCCAATGCCGCAAACGTCAACATGGCGCGGGCCTATGCCGGCACAGTCATGCTGGAAGGGGCGACGCTGAGCGAGGGCAGGGGCACGACCCGCCCGCTGGAAGTGCTGTTCGGCGCGCCCGATCTCGATGCGCGAGCGGTACTTGTCGAGATGGCGCGCCTTGCACCTGACTGGCTGGCCGGGTGCGCCTTGCGCGAATGCTGGTTCACGCCCACGTTCCACAAACATGCCGGGCAGCTGTGCAGCGCCCTGATGATCCATGCTGAGCAATGCTTCTATGCTCACCACGCATTCCGCCCCTGGCGGTTGCAGGCGTTGGCATTCAAGGCGATCCGCAATCTCCATCCCGATTACGAGCTCTGGCGCGATTTCCCGTATGAATACGAGTTCGACCGGCTCGCCATTGATGTGATCAACGGCGGTCCGGCACTGCGGGATTGGGTGGATGACCGGTCCGCCACGCCGCATGACCTCGACAATCTTGCCAGTGCTGACGAAGCGAGCTGGATCGCAATGGTGCGGGATCACCTGATCTATCGATGAGTGCACTTGAAACTCCAGACCCGGCGCTTTCCGAGAGCGAGGCTGACCGGCGCATTGCGCTCGACCCTCGTGATGCTGCAGCAATGCTGGCAAAGGCTGACCACCGGATGCGCGAAGGCGATCACCGGGCGGCAAATGCCTATTATGTCCAGACAATCCGACTGGCGGGGATGGGGGCCGGTCTTGCAAGCAGTGATCTCCAGCGCGCTCAAACGGCTGTCGACTGGCTGGCCCAGCGTTTTCGGCAGGCGATCATCGACGGCCTTGCCAGCGAGGGCGTGACCCGAAGCCAGATGAACCCCAGGTTCGCGAAGTCACTTTCCATCATGTTTGGCGAAATGCAGCGCGATCCTCCAAGGCAACGCTATCCGCAGCTACCAAACACGTACTTCTACCCTGACCTGCCACATGTCGAATTCGCTGATTCCGCGGAGTTCGATTGGGCGGCGGGTATAGAATCGGCCAGCAAGGTCATCCTTGCTGAGGCGCAGCACCTGCTGGCTGCGGGAAAAGGCTTCGGACCTTACGTCAAACGCACCCAGCAGCGCCCCCAGGGTGACGTTCATGGCATGCTCGAAGATCCGTCGTGGAGCACGCTGGATCTGACAGACAAGGGTCGGCCAGTGCTTGAGCGTACCGAACTCGCACCAGCAACATGGGAAACCATCGCGAACGCAGCGCCACTTTGCGACATTCCGGCAAGGGCGCCCTCACTCATGTTTTCGCTATTGCGTCCAGGGTCGCGAATCCCGCCCCACACCGGCATGATCAACACCCGGTACATCTGCCATCTGCCGCTTATCGTGCCCGGAAACGGCGCAATCCGGGTGGGCAGTGAGACCCGCCCCTGGGAGTTCGGCGAGCTGCTTGTGTTCGATGACACCATCGAGCACGAGGCATGGAACGACAGCTCCGATGATCGTCTGGTCCTGATCTTTGACGTGTGGCGACCCGAGATCAGCGACGAAGAACGTCACCAGATCCGCGCCCTTTTTCGGGCAGTCGACGCTTACTGAGTAATTTCCGATTGACCGATGGCCTGTCCTCGCCGAGCATCAGGAAAACGGGTCTGGCAATCCACACAACGGGAGAATTTGATGGCGACCGCCGACAAGGTCACTGAAGACGGAAAATCGCTCAGGGTCACGTTATGGATTCTGCTGATTGTCTACATTTTCAACTTCATTGACAGGCAGATCGTCAACATTCTGGCGGAATCGATTGCGCAGGACCTTGGTCTGAACAATACCCAAATCGGGCTGATGACCGGGCTGGCGTTCGCCCTGTTCTATACCGGGCTGGGTCTTCCCATTGCCCGCTATGCGGACCGCGCAACCACCCATCGGCCCCGCCTGATCGCGGTGGCCTTGGCAACCTGGTCGGTCATGACGGCAGTTTGCGGGTTGGCGCAAAATTACTGGCAGCTGCTCCTTGCCAGGATAGGGGTCGGGGTTGGTGAAGCAGGCTGCACGCCGCCGGCGCACTCGCTGATTGCCGACATGGTTCCGCCGGAACGCCGCAGTTCCGCCATTGCGTTCTACTCGCTGGGCATTCCGATCGGTTCACTGCTCGGCATGGTTGTCGGTGGAGTTCTGGCTGACTGGCTGGGGTGGCGAGAGGCCTTTCTGGCAGTAGGTCTCCCTGGCGTTGGGCTAGCGCTGATCGTGTGGTTCGTGTTGCGTGAGCCACGCTACGAGGGCCTGATCAAGCCGACCAAGGCCTCAGCGCCGCCAGAGATACCACTGGGTCAGGCGGTACGATCCGTGCTCGGCTCCCGCGCATTTGTCCTGGTCCTGCTGGCGGGTTCGACCGCTGCATTCCTTGCCTATGGCAAGACGACCTGGACCACGATCTTCTTCCAGCGCACGCACGGGATGACACCCGGTGAGGTCGGCCTGTGGTTCGGTGTGGTCAACGGCATAGCCGGTGCAGTTGGCACTTTCCTTGGAGGCTGGCTGGCCGACAAGTACGGTCGAACCAATCGTCGCCACGTGCTCACGGCACCGGCGGTCGGCATGACCATTGCCGTGCCGATCGCCTTCATGGCCTATCAGGCACCGAGCTGGCCCATCGCACTGGCCTTGCTGATCGTTCCTACGCTGTGCAACTCGCTGTACTACGGCCCGGTCTACTCGGCCGCACAAGG
>JAHDXX010000234.1 GCA_023384025.1 Sphingomonadaceae bacterium | reverse complement strand
ATCGCGCAACCTTGCGCTGGGAGCCGTGCTGGTGTTCCTCGTCGTGCTGTTTTACGCGATCACCATTGTGAGGATGTAACGCGCCATGGCTACCTTGCCCCTCGAACACCGCAACCGCCGCGTCGGGCTTTACGGATTGCTGGGCGCACTGGCCATGCTTGGCCTGGGCTATGCCGCCGTGCCGCTCTACGACCTGTTCTGCCGCGTTACCGGTTTCGGCGGCACGACTCAGAAGGCGACCGAACAGGAAGCGAACCTCGCCGAACGCATGGCGATGAGCGCCGGAGCGCGCGAAATTTCCATCCGCTTCGATGCCAGCACCGCGCGCGACATGCCGTGGGCTTTCCAGCCTGAACAGGTCACCGACACAGTGCAGATCGGCGTGCGGGATCTGGCGTTCTACACCGCGCGCAATGACAGCGGGGTGCCGGTGACCGGCACCGCTACCTTCAATGTCGAGCCGGAGCAGGCGGGCAAATACTTCCACAAGATCCAGTGCTTCTGCTTCACCGAGCAGGTGCTGCAACCGGGGCAGGAAGTGCGCATGCCGGTGCTCTATTTCGTGGACCCGGCGATCCTTGACGATCCCAACGCCCGCGATATCGAGCAGATCACCCTGAGCTACACCTTCCACAAGGCGCTCGCTCCGGTTGAAAATCCTGCGTCCTGACACTGGACCAAGCGCATCGGCCCGACTAAGGGCCAAGCAAAGCATACTGACGGGGTATTCGATTCATGGCTGGCACCGTAAACCACGACTATCACATCCTGCCGCCCGATATCTGGCCGTTCCTCGGATCGGTTTCGGCGCTGACCTTCACCAGCGGCATGGTGCTGATGATGCATGATCTGGCCAACTGGCAGATCGTGCTCGGCCTCGGCATCGCCGGGCTGATCGCGACCTTCTTCAGCTGGTTCTCGAACATCGTGAAGGAAGCGCAATCGGGTCATCATACGCCGGTTGTGCAGCTGCACCTGCGTTACGGCATGATCACCTTCATCGCTTCGGAAGTGATGTTCTTCGTCGGATGGTTCTGGGCCTGGTTCGATTTCTCGCTGTTCCCCTCGGTGATTTCCGAAGTGGTGGCGGGTGAATGGCCGCCCAAGGCGATCGAAGCCGTGCTCGATCCGTTCAAGCTGCCGCTGCTCAACACCCTGATCCTGCTGTGCTCCGGCACTACGGTGACCTGGGCGCACCATTCGCTGATCCATGGCGACCGCGACGGGCTGAAGAAGGGCCTGTGGCTGACCATCATCCTTGGCCTGCTGTTCACCGCGATCCAGGCCTACGAATACAGCCACGCCCCGTTCGCCTTCGGTGAGAACACCTATGGCTCGGCGTTCTACATGGCGACGGGGTTCCACGGTTTCCACGTGCTGATCGGCACGATCTTCCTGATCGTCTGCCTGGTCCGTTCGTACAAGGGCCACTTCACCCCGCGCCAGCACTTCGGCTTCGAAGCGGCCGCGTGGTACTGGCACTTCGTCGACGTGGTGTGGCTATTCCTGTTCGTGGCGATCTACGTGTTCGGCGGCGGGGACGCTCCGAAGATCTGATCCGACATGACCGGGCACACGCCTGACACCAGAGAGGGGCAGCCGAGCATTCGCGAGGCTGCCCTTTTCGGACTCTGCCCGCAGTGCGGGGCGAAGACGCTGTTCGAAGGCGTGGCGCAGTTCGCGCCGCGCTGCCGCGCCTGCGGGCTGGACCTGTCGAAGTTCAACGTTGGCGATGGCCCGGCGGCCTTCCTCACGCTGATCATCGGCGGGCTGATCGTCGGTCTGGCACTGTGGCTGGAAATCGCCGTCACCCCGCCGTTCTGGGTCCATGCGCTGCTGTGGATCCCGCTCACCTTCGTGCTGGTGATCTATGGCCTGCGCGTGGCAAAGGCGGCGCTGCTCGCCAGCGAGTTCCAGAACAAGGCCGGCGAAGCAGGGCGCGACCCGGAATGACGCGCAAGGTTCCGTTTGTGCCGACCGTAGTCGTATTGCTCGCGGTCGCGATCATGGTCGCGCTGGGCGTGTGGCAGCTGGGCCGGGCGGATGAAAAGACAGCATTATTGTCGCGCTACGCCGCGGCAGGCACCAATACCGAGATAGTGGATTGGCCGCGTGACGAAGAGCGGGCGGAAGCCGTGCTATATCGTCGTTCGCGGGTCGAGTGCGCGAAGGTCTCGATGATCGACGAGGTCGCCGGCACCGCCGCCAGCGGGGAGAAGGGCTGGGCCCACCGGGCGCATTGCACCAATGCTCCTGGCAAGGGGGACGTGCTGGTCGACATCGGCTGGTCCCGTGCGCCCGACCCGGTTGCTTGGACCGGCGGCGAAGTCGAAGGCGTGATTGCCCCCGGTCCGCGCCTCGTTGCTGATCCGGCCGTTGCAGGCCTCGAACTGCTCGCCAAGCCCGACCCCAATGACCTGCCCAACAATCACCTGTCCTACGCGGTGCAATGGTTCCTGTTCGCTCTGACCGCGCTGGTGATCTACGGCCTTGCCCTGCGCCGCCGGTGGCGTGACGGGCAGGCCGGGCGCAGCTGAACTTGGGGCCGGGCAAAGCGCGCTCGCTTGCCCGCGGCGGGCGGCGCAGCTAGGCGGCAGGCACTATGCAATACGTCTCCACCCGCGGCGCTGCGCCCGTTCTCGATTTCGAAGGGGTAACCCTGGCCGGCCTCGCGCCCGACGGCGGGCTCTATGTGCCCAGCGAATGGCCGCGTTTCAGCGAAGCGGAGCTGCGGGCCATGCGCGGCCTTCCGTACGCCGAACTCGCCGCACAAGTGATGCAACCGTTCGTCGGTGACAGCCTCACCCCCGAGCAATTGCGCACGATGTGCACCGCTGCCTATGGCCGCTTCGCCCACCGCGCAGTGACGCCGCTGGTCCAGCTCGACGAGCAGCACTGGGTGCTGGAGCTGTTCCACGGGCCGACGCTGGCGTTCAAGGATGTGGCGCTGCAGCTCCTCGGCCTGCTGTTCGAGGAATTCCTCGGACGCCGGGGCGAGAACCTGACCATCGTCGGTGCGACCAGCGGCGATACCGGCTCCGCTGCAATCGACGCGGTGGCCGGCCGTGAAGGGGTCGACATCTTCATGCTTCATCCGCGCGGGCGGGTCAGCGACGTGCAGCGCCGCCAGATGACGACCGTGCTCGCGCCCAATGTCCACAACATTGCTATCGACGGCAGCTTCGACGACGCGCAGGCGATGGTGAAGCGCATGTTCGGCGACACCGCGATGACCGGCCAGTTCCGGATCGGCGCGGTCAATTCGATCAACTGGGCGCGGCTGATGGCGCAAGTGGTCTATTACTTCGCCGCCGCATTCCAGCTTGGCGCGCCGGAGCGGAAAGTCGCCTTCAGCGTGCCGACCGGCAATTTCGGTGACGTGTTCGCAGGCTATGTCGCCGCGCAGATGGGGCTGCCGGTGGAGCGGCTGATCGTCGCGACCAACGTCAACGACATCCTTCATCGCGCGCTGAGCGAGGGCGATTATTCCGCCGGCACGGTCACCCCCACGGTGGCGCCGAGCATGGATATCCAGGTCTCGTCCAACTTCGAGCGCTTGCTGTTCGATCTGGGCGGGCGTGACGGCACGGCGATGGCCGAGCAGATGCGCGGTTTCGAAGCGACCAAGGCCATGCGCCTGACCAATGCCCAGCGCGAGGGGGCGGCGGCATTGTTCACCAGCTCCCGCGCCGATGCCGACGATACCGCGCAGGCGATGCGCTGGGCCTATGAGGCCTGCGGACAGGTGCTCGACCCGCATACCGCGATCGGGCTTCACGCCGCGCGCGAAGCGGATGTCGCCGCCGACGTGCCGGTGGTAACGCTCGCCACCGCCCATCCGGCCAAGTTCCGCGATGCGGTGGAGCGGGCCACCGGCGTGCGTCCGCACCTGCCTGCGCGGGTTGGCGACCTGTTCCAGCGCGAAGAGCGCTATGCCGAGCTGGCCGGTGACTACGCCGAGGTCGCAGCCTTCGTCGCAGAACGCGCCACTCCGGCCGCCTGATGGCCGGGTTGCGCCTCGACCCGGTGCTGATGGTCGGCGAGGGCTGGGATGCCTACCGCCTGCTTGACAGCGGGCACGGGCGCAAATGGGAGCAATACGGGGCGTATCGCTTCGTCCGTCCTGAACCGCAAGCGATGTGGGCGCCGCGCATTGACGAGTGGCAGGCCGAAGGCGAATTCGTACCCGGCTCGGACGAAGACGGTGGCGGCCGCTGGAACCTGTCCTCGCACGTGCCGGCGGAAGGCTGGCCGCTCGCCTGGAATGCGGCGCGCTTTACCGCCCAGTGCACCCCGTTCCGACACCTTGGTTTCTTCCCGGACATGGCCCCGGTGTGGGACTGGATGGGTGGGCAATTGACTCCCCTCCCCTTCAGGGGAAGGGCC
>JAHDXX010000233.1 GCA_023384025.1 Sphingomonadaceae bacterium | reverse complement strand
GTCCTCGATCCCGAGTTCCGGCGCATAGGCATCGCGCGACAGGTCGCTGCCCGGCCCGGCGGCGGACCACGGGCTGTTGTTGGCGTTGAAGATCCACCCGCTCGCCGGATTGACCAGCTGCGGCACCTGGTCGAAATCGGCCGTGCCCTGCCAGATCAGCGCCTTGCGGTCGCCGGGCAGGACATTGCGCCAGTCGGCACCCTTGGGCCGGTCGGGGAAGGCAGCGTTGTAGAACAGGCCGATATTGCCCGCCTGGTCGGCGTAGATGAAGTTGGTGCTGGGGATCGCCATCCGGGCTAGGATGGCGCGCCATTCGGCCAAATCCTTCGCCTTGTTGAGGCGGTAGTAGGCATCGAGCTGGGCAATCGAATCGATCCCGCCATAGCGGATGGCAAACGCGCCTTGGTCGTTGATGATCACCGGGCCGTGGACGCTGCGATGCACCTCGCGCCGGACCGGCAGGACCAGCGGGCCGACCTTGACCGGCAGGGTCACGGTCTCCGTCTCGAGATCCAGCCACTCGCCATCAAGCTGGTAGCGCGTGCCACTGTCATCCAGCGTCAGCTGATAGACATCGACCAGGTCGGGGCGGTTGACGGTGTTGGTCCAGCCCAGCGTTTCGTTGTGGCCGAGGAACGGGAACGGGCTGCCGGGGAAGTTCGATCCGGCAAAGTGCCAGCCTTCCTCGCTCTCCACCACCATCTCGTACCACGCGACCCCGCCGCGCAGCGGTTGGTGGCTGTTGGAGACCAGGCGGGTCACCCCGTCGCCCGATTTCTGTGGGGCGATGGCAAAGGCGTTGGATCCGGCCATCGCGCCATCCTCACCCATGTGCAGGGGCAGGGCGCGGTGCGCGGTCTGCGGGGCCTCGTCCATGATCGGCTCGGCATCGGGCACGGTATCTGGGGTGACGCCGGGGATCGGCGGGCCGAATTCGGGCCGCAGCGGCTCGCCCTTGACCAGCGGCTCGATCACGCCGTTGAGGCCGAAGAAGAACGGCTGGCGCAAGGCGAAGCCGGCGGCGATGTCCTTGCCGTTGACCGGGAACAGGTTGGCGAGCTTGACCTCGCCCGGATGCTCCTTGGCATACTGGTTGAGCCCGGTGGCATAAGCTTCGAACAGCGCGCGGGTATCGGCGGGCAGGGCATCGTAATGCCGCTCCGCCGTGCCGCGCGCGTCGAGCAGGTGGTAGACATAGTCGACCGCCGCCCCGTCTTGCCCTGCGATCGCGCCATAGCGCCCGCGTGCCATCGCGACCACGTCCTGCAAGGTGAAGAAGTCATCCTCGGCCTGCGCGATGGCCACGCCGAAGGCCACGTCGGCGTCGGTCTTGCCGTAGATGTGCGGCACGCCGAATTCGCTGCGGACGATCTCTGCGGAGTATGTACGCCCCGCTTCCGGGGCCTTGCCGCGGGCGGCAAAGAACGGCTCCCACGTCATCAGGCCGACCAGCCCCACCAGCACCAGCACGCCAATCCCCGGGCCGATGCGCTTGAGCCATGTCTTCATCGTTTTCTGCCTCTCCAGTTGCTTCATGGCCTAGCGGGCGGGGGGCGTGCGGTGAAGGGGCAAATCGAATCAGGATAAGTCGGCGCAGTCCCTTCCAGCATGGCCATGGCCCGCGCTAGCCAGCGAATCGTGGCATCCCAGATCACCATAGGCACTGAACCGGGCGGTTCGCCCGTACACTTCGATATCGAGGAGCTGCTTGCCACGCGCCTGCTCGTCCAGGGCAATTCCGGCTCGGGCAAGTCGCACCTGTTGCGCCGCCTGCTGGAAGAAAGTGCAGGGATGGTGCAGCAGGTCGTGATCGACCCGGAGGGCGATTTCGTCACGCTGGCCGATGTGTTCGACCATGTGGTGATCGACGGCGCGGCCTATTCGCCGCCGGAAATCGAAGCGCTCGCCCGCCGTTGCCGCGAACATCGCGCGTCGGTGGTGCTGGCGCTCGAGGGGCTGGAGGTCGAGCAGCAGATCCGCTGCGCCGCGCAGTTCATCAATGCGCTGTTCGATGCCCCGCGCGAGTTCTGGTTCCCGGCGCTGGTGGTGGTCGACGAAGCGCAGATGTTCGCGCCTTCGGTTGCGGGCGAGATTGGCGAGGACACGCGCCGGATGACGCTTTCGGCCATGACCAACCTGATGTGCCGCGGGCGCAAACGCGGGCTGGCGGGGATCGTTGCCACCCAGCGGTTGGCGAAGCTGGCCAAGAATGTCGCCGCGGAAGCCTCCAACTTCCTGATGGGGCGCACCTTCCTCGATATCGACATGCAGCGCGCCGCCGACCTGCTCGGCATGGAGCGGCGGCAGGCGGAGCGTATCCGCGATTTGGAGCGGGGCCATTTCCTCGCCCTCGGCCCGGCGATCAGCCGCCGCCCGGTGGCGGTGAAGATCGGCCCGGTCCAGACCGGACACAAGGCCCGGGCTGACGGGCTGATGCCGCTGCCCGATGCCCCGCGCGAGGGGATGGAGGCGCTCTTGACCCAGCGCCTCGCGGATGAAGTGCGGGTACAGGCCCCGCCGCCACCCCCACCTCCTGCGCCGAGGCCTGCTGACCTTGTCCCGGCGAGCGCACCGGCGCGCAATGCCGCCCCCGTCGATACGGGTGAACGGACGGAGAAGCTGGAGCGCATGATCGTCGCGCTCGCGCGTGAGGAGGGGGCGACCTTCCAGCAAGCCAGCCAGCTCTACCAGACCTTCATGATGCGGTGCCGGGCCGAAGGCGTGGGCGGGGTGCCGATGGACATGGCCATGTTCCGCCGCCGCTTCGCCGTGGCCAGCGCGGGGCTGGAGCGGCTCGACGATGACGTGAGAGAGCGGGTTCTGGCGCTGGCCGAGGGGGTCGATGACGACGTCGTCGCGCCCTACCTCGCCATCGCGGCGGCAGCGGCCGAAGGCTATCCCGCGCCGGACGAGGATGAGCTTGCCCGCGTCTACGGCACCAGCTCCCCCGGCCGCATCCGCCGCCTGCTCGAGCATCTCGAGCGCCTGGGCCTGATCGTCGTGCGCGAGGAATTCGGCGGCGGGCGCACCATTTCCGTGCCCGCACTCGATGGCGTTCCAGCGGAGTAGCATTCCCGCTTCGGCGAACCAAAAAATTCACCTCACCCCTCGCAGTGTGCGGGGGCACCCCTATATGCGGGTAATACACCTCGACTTTTGACGGTGATCAAGGCTTGTGTTGCAGAAATGCAACATTACATGTGTCGGGTAACAGAGTGAGGTACGCATGAATCTCGAGAAATTCACCGACCGCGCCAAGGGCTTCCTGCAGAGCGCGCAGACCGTCGCCATCCGCATGAACCACCAGCGGATCACCCCCGCGCACTTGCTCAAGGCGCTGCTGGAGGATGAGCAGGGCATGGCCGCCGGACTGATCCAGCGCGCGGGCGGCGATGCGAAGCGCGCCGCCGCAGCCACTGACGCCGCACTCGGCAAGATCGCAGCGGTTTCCGGTGGCGGGGCGCAGCAGACCCCCGGCCTCGACAACGATTCGGTCCGCGTACTCGACCAGGCCGAGCAGATCGCGACCAAGGCAGGCGACAGCTATGTCACGGTGGAACGGCTGCTGGTCGCGCTCGCACTGGCAACGACCACCGCGGCGGGGCAGGCGCTCGCCGAAGGCGGGGTCAATCCGCAGGCGCTCAATGCCGCGATCGAGGCCCTGCGCAAGGGCAAGACCGCTGACAGCGCCAGCGCGGAAAATGCGTATGACGCGATGAAGAAGTTCGCCCGCGACCTCACCCAGGCGGCGCGCGACGGCAAGCTTGATCCGGTCATCGGGCGCGACGAGGAAATCCGCCGCACGGTGCAGATCCTCGCCCGGCGGACCAAGAACAACCCCGCGCTGATCGGCGAGCCCGGCACCGGCAAGACCGCGATTGCCGAAGGCCTCGCGCTGCGCATCGCCAATGGCGACGTGCCCGACAGCCTCAAGGGCCGCACGCTCATGTCGCTCGACATGGGCGCGCTGATCGCGGGTGCTAAGTACCGCGGCGAGTTCGAGGAACGGCTCAAGGCCGTGCTCGACGAGGTCAAGGGTGCCGAAGGCCAGATCATCCTGTTCATCGACGAAATGCACACCCTGATCGGGGCGGGCGCGAGCGAAGGCAGCATGGATGCCTCAAACCTCCTGAAGCCCGCATTGAGCCGGGGCGAACTGCACTGCATCGGCGCGACCACGCTCGACGAGTACCAGAAGTACGTCGAGAAGGACCCGGCGCTGCAACGGCGGTTCCAGCCGGTCTACATCGACGAGCCCACGGTCGAGGACACGATCAGCATCCTGCGCGGGATCAAGGACAAGTACGAGCTGCACCACGGGGTGCGGATCACCGATGCGGCGATCGTCGCCGCGGCGCAGCTCAGCAACCGCTACATCCAGAACCGCTTC
>JAHDXX010000232.1 GCA_023384025.1 Sphingomonadaceae bacterium | reverse complement strand
AAGTTGCGCCAGCCCCTAGGCCCGTCCCGCCAAAGGCGCAAGGCCGGGAACGCCGCATTTCCCGCACAATCCCGTGCATTTTCCGGCAGGACTGGTCAGTCGTGGGGGAGCGGGAGCGCACGTATTGCTGTGGGCCGGGGCTGTTTGCCTTCGCGCACCGCGCCGCCTTTGCCGAATACGTCCCATTGCCCAGTCGCGACGTAGATCAGGCGATCACCGCCGATCGATGCGCCAACCGGTTCAGTCCATTCATGGTGGTTGCTTTCCAGCACCGTGATCTTCTCGATCGCGAGCCAGTCTTCGCGCAGGTCGAGCTTGAGAATGCGCATGGGCTGGTGCCCGTTCTGGATCGCAATCATGCCGTCGCCATATCGCAGCAAGGCATCGATCCCGTCGAGCCAGTGCGTCCCCGGGCTGCCGATACGCCAGACTTTGCCGCTATCCCAGTCAACCGCGGCAAGGCCGTAACGATAATCGCTGACGATCAGGCGGTTTCGCCCGGGCACCTTTACCATGCCCTGAGGCGAGCGGAACACGCCAGCGCCTATGAGCGCTCGGAACCCCTGATCGGTATCGGGATTGGCAGAATGAATTTCGCCTGCCAGCGGATTGGAAGCAAACAGCTGCCCGTCATCGCCCAGTGCGATGTCACCAAGCGGCACTGCACCGTTGGCATAAAGCGTTTTCACCACTTTGCCCTGGACCGGGTCGACACATAGCGCCGCCGCGTAGGCCGGATCGCCGGGTGTCTCCTCGAAAGTTCCGGAAGCAACCCAGATGCAGCCGCGCTTGTCGTCCACGACCATGCCGGAGAGGCTGCCTGTCTTGCCCAGGTCCAGCACGCGCCAGCCTTCTCCCAGTGGCCTGGCAAGCAACTGGCGCGAAACGACGGTGCTGGCGAAGAGCGTCCCTGTGGCAGGGTCGCGGGCAACGCCTTCGACCAGGAGCGCACTTTCAGGCACCATATCGACGAGCACGCTGGCCTCAACGGTCGAGCGATTGGCCTTGTTCAAGGCTGAAAAGCGGATCCCCTGCCCGGTCGTCCTGAGCCCGGAGGCAATCTGCTCGGAGCCGCTGTCACTGAAGGCAAAGCCTCGCTTGACCAACGCTTCCGCGGTAGCATCGCCCCCCAAATCGCCCGCAGCGAGTTGCGCTGCAAGCAAGCGACGGTGCACGGTGGCACTGTCTGGATAGGCTTCGGCCAGCGCACGCAGCTGCGCCACAGATGCGGCTTCGCCCGTCTGTTGATCGACGAAGCGCCACTCGGAGGCAGGTGAGGGATCGGGCTCGGCCGACAGCGGGGCCGTCAAGCTGGCCAACAAAACCAGCCCGACCACTATGCCGGGGCCCCTCCCCATCACTTCATCATCACCGCAATCGCCTTCTCGGTCGCCTTGCCATAGGGTGGCTTGAAGCCGCCGAGCTTGGCAATGTCGATCTTGGGCTGGTGATAGACCGCGCGGGCATGGCTGAATTCGCGGAAGCCTTCGATCGCATGGTACGAGCCAATCCCTGACGGGCCGACCCCGCCGAACGGCAGGTCCTCCATCGAGACATGGAAGACCACATCATTGGTCGTGACACCGCCCGAGATTGTCCGGGTCAGCACCCGCTCCTGCTCGTTCCTGTCTTCACCGAAGTAATAGAGACCCAGCGGGCGGTCGTGATCGTTGATGTAGCCAATGGCCTCGTCGACCTGCTTGTAGGTCTTCACCGGCAGCACAGGCCCGAAGATTTCCTCCTTCATCGCGGCCATGTCCTCGGTGACGTTACGCAGGATGGTGAGCGGCATCTTGCGCACGTTGGCGTTGGAGAAGTCCTCGTTCGCCGGGTTGACCTCGATAACCTCGGCGCCCTTGTCGCGCGCGTCGGCAACCATCGACTGGAGGCGTTCAAAGTGCCGGTCGCTCACCACCGAGGCATAGTCATCGTTGTTGAGCAAAGTCGGGTACATCGCACCGACCGCATTGCTGACCCCGGCAATGGCTTCGCTTTCCTTCTCCTCCGGCACCATCAGGTAATCGGGCGCGAGGCAGATCTGGCCGGCATTCATCATCTTGCCCAGGGCGACCCGTTCGCCGGCCTTGGCGAAGTCGGCGCTGCGGCCCATGATAACGGGGCTTTTGCCACCCAGTTCCAGGGTGACCGGGCACAGGTTTTTCGCTGCCGCCCCCATGACCCGGCGTCCGGTCGCAGTCGAACCGGTGAACACGAGATGGTCGAACGACAGACTGGAGAAGGCTCCGGCCACTTCCGGCCCACCGGTGAACAAGGCCACCTCTTCCTCGGCAAAGTACTTGGCGACGATATCGCCCATGATCTCGCTGGTCCGCTCGGTGAACTCGCTCGGCTTGATCATCGCGCGGTTGCCCGCTGCAAGCACCTGCATCAGCGGCCCGAACGCAAGCTGGACCGGGAAATTCCACGGGCTGAGGATGCCGATCACGCCCTTGGGTTCATAGCGGACTTCAGCCTTGGCGCCGAGCAAGCCGAGTGGGAACTGGACCTTGCGTTTCTCGGTCTTGACCCACTTGTCGATGTGCTTGAGCGCATGCTTGCCGGCCCCGACCGTCGCAGCAATGTCGGTCAGCATCGACTGGTGCATGGAACGGTTGCCGAAGTCGGCCGCCATTGCGCGGGCCAGTTCCTCGCCACGTTCACTGACCATGGCCATGGCGCGCTGGATCCGGTCCTTGCGCACCGCGATGGCCTCTGGGCGTGCTGCAGTAAAAGCTTCGCGCTGCTTGCGCAGGGTCGCTTCCATTTCCGTCTTGCGATCATCGGCCATGCTATCTCTCCCGTGAGTTTCGATTTGCGACCGTTTTCCACCATTGCCGTCTGAATGACAAGCGGGGTTTGTGACTGCGAAGAAAGCCTACGACCCTTGGCGGATTGCCATTGCCGCAGTGCAGCATTAGAGCGGCTTCACATTCCATTACCTTACGGAAGGTTGCTCCCATGGCCCAGTTCTCCGCCGCCGACCCCGTCGTGATCTTGTCCTATGCCCGCACTCCGATGGGCGGGATGCAGGGCGCGCTGTCCGATGTCAGCGCGACCGACCTCGGCGCGACTGCGGTCAAGGCAGCCGTGGAACGCTCCGGTGTCGCAGCCGACGCGTTCGACCGCGTATACATGGGTTGCGTCCTTCCGGCCGGCCTCGGTCAGGCCCCTGCCCGACAGGCGACCCTGAAGGCGGGCCTGCCCCGTTCCGTCCAGGCGACGACCGTAAACAAGGTCTGCGGTTCGGGCATGCAGACGGTGATCATGGCCGCCGAAGCGCTTGCCAGCGGTACGGTCGATTATGTCGTCGCCGGCGGGATGGAGAGCATGACCAACGCTCCCTATATCCTCAAGAAGCACCGTTCCGGCGCGCGAATCGGGCATGACACGGCCTACGACCACATGTTCCTCGACGGGCTGGAAGATGCCTACGACGCAGGCCGTGCCATGGGCACGTTCGCGCAGGACACTGCCAACGAATACCAGCTCACCCGCGAGGACATGGACGGCTATTCGATCGAATCGCTCCGCCGTGCCAATGCCGCGATTGCTTCGGGCGCGTTCGCTGATGAAGTGGTTCCCGTGGCTGTGGTGAGCCGGGCCGGTGAAGTCATTATCGACACCGACGAACAGCCCGGCAAGGGAAAGCCCGACAAGATCCCGACCCTGCGCCCGGCCTTCGCCAAGGACGGCACGATTACCGCCGCGACATCGAGCTCGATCTCCGATGGTGCAGCAGCCGTGGTGCTGACCCGGGCCAGCCTCGCCGCTGCAAACGGGCACACGCCGGTTGCAACCGTAGTCGCCATGGCCGCCCACGCGCAGGAGCCGAAGGACTTCACCGTCGCCCCGGTAGGCGCGATCCAGAAGGTGCTCGACCGCGCAGGCTGGTCCGTTGACGATGTCGACCTGTGGGAAGTGAACGAGGCCTTCGCCTGCGTCGCCATGTTCGCCATGCGCGATATCGGCATCCCGCACGAGCGCATCAACGTCAACGGCGGCGCGACCGCACTCGGCCATCCGATCGGCGCGAGCGGCACCCGCATCATCGTCACGCTGATCAACGCCCTGAAGCATCAGGGCAAGAAGCGGGGCGTCGCGAGTCTGTGCATCGGCGGCGGCGAAGCCACCGCAATTGCGGTGGAACTCGCCTAGTCCTTCTGGTCGAGTTCCTCGTTCAGCCTGAGACTTGCGCGCCAGAAGAAGAACGCGGGCACGAGGCCGAGGAACGCTGCACCATAAAGCACATAGCGAACGCTGTCAGTTCCAAAACTGGGCTCGAACCAGTCCGCTAGCATGCCGAAGAACAGCGGCCCCAGCCCCAGCCCGATAAGGTTCTGGAAGAACAGAAGAGTGGCCGCTGCAATCGCGCGCGACCGGATTGGCACCAGA
>JAHDXX010000231.1 GCA_023384025.1 Sphingomonadaceae bacterium | reverse complement strand
CCGGTCGACATCCGCTCGGTCGGCTCGCGTTATCAGGATACCCGCCGCTACGAAGGTGCGGGGCTTGTGGCCCGCGTCATGCGCGCGATGAAAGAGTATTTCTGATGGACGGACGGATCGAACTTCGGCGCACTGTGGATAAGCGGTTGATACCTATGCCCGCCCGATTCGCTTTGTGTCACACTGTCGCCAAATAGGTACGTTTCAAGATTACCCCGTGGAGGGAACAGCAATGAGCATCAGCATCGGCCTCGCCTCATCCGACAACCATACGCCCCGGATCACCGTGATCGGTGTCGGCGGCGCGGGCGGCAATGCCATCGCCAACATGATCGCGGCGCAGATCGAAGGCGTCGATTTCGTGGTCGCCAATACCGATGCGCAGGCACTCAACACGTCGCCTGCTGACACGCGGATCCAGCTCGGGCCGGAAATTACCGGCGGGCTCGGTGCGGGGGCGCGGCCGGAAGTGGGCAAGGCTGCGGCAGAAGAGACCGTCGAGGCGATCCAGAACATCCTGCAGGGCGTGAACATGTGCTTCATCGCGGCGGGGATGGGTGGCGGCACCGGCACCGGCGCTGCGCCCGTGATCGCCGAAGTGGCGCGGGCCATGGGCGTGCTGACCGTGGGCGTGGTGACCAAGCCGTTCCTGTTCGAAGGTACCCGCCGGATGCGCGCCGCAGAGGCGGGCATCGAAGAGCTGCAGCGCCATGTCGATACGCTGATCGTCATCCCGAACCAGAACCTGTTTCTGGTGGCCAAGGCGGAAACGACCTTCAAGGAAGCGTTCCAGCTGGCGGACGAAGTGCTCCAGCAAGGCGTGCGTTCGATTACCGACCTCATGGTCATGCCGGGCCTCATCAACCTCGACTTCGCTGACGTGAAGTCGGTGATGGAGGAAATGGGCAAGGCGATGATGGGCACCGGCGAGGGTGAAGGCCCGAACCGTGCGCTCGAAGCAGCGGAGCGGGCGATTGCCAACCCGCTGCTCGATGGCGTGTCGATGGCCGGGGCCAAGGGCGTGATCATCTCGATCATCGGCGGCGAGGACATGAAGTTGCTCGAAGTCGACGAAGCGGCGAACCATATCCGCGAGCTGGTCGACGAGGACGCGAACATCATCTGGGGCTCGGCTTTCAACAGCGAACTGGAAGGGCGCATTCGCGTGTCCGTGGTTGCGACCGGGATCGAGCCCGGCTCGGGTGTGCGCGATGCCGATGGCGACACCCATTCGCTCCGACTGGGGGGCAATCGCCCGCCGAAGCGGCCCGTGCTGGAGCTTCCGGAAGATACCGGCTTCGACGACGACGAAATCGAAGCGATCGAGGAATTTCCGGCAGCCGAACCCGAGCCTGTCGCCGCAGAGCCAATGTCGCTCGCGGGCTATGACGAATACGGCGACGAGTACGGCGAGGAAGAGGATGATGTTGATGGCATCGTCGATCCGCTCGCCGGAATGCGCAACGCAGCCGAGGATGAAGGCTATGGCGGCGCGCAGACCGGAGAACTCGCCGGTGACGAGGACGGATGGGGCGATGACGGCGCCGAAACGGGCGCGGGTGCCGCAGCAGATGACGACGGGAGCGAGGCGGCCGATCAGCCGCGCCGCAAGCAGCCGCTCGATCTCGGCGGCGGCGATGACAGTGGTGACGATGCACCGGCAGCTCCGGAAGGGCGGCAGGACGAATTGCTCCTCGATGCCGACCGGCTGGCAGAGCAGGATGAACCCGTGCAGCCCCAGACCGGGCGACGGCGCGGGCTCTTGGCCGGTGGCGACGGTGGCGGCTCGGGTGGCAGCGGAGGCGGGGGCAGCACCCTGTTCGAGCGCATGGCCAACCTCTCGCGCGGGTCAGGTGGTTCCTCGGATGATGACGAGGACGATGATGACAAGGATGGCGGCTCGCTGAGCATCCCGCGTTTCCTCGGGCGCCAGAACAACCAGTAATGGTGCGGCCGGGGCGGAGCGCCAGGTGCGTTCCCCCACGGTTCAGCTTGACCGTGGCACGGGTCCGCCACAACCGGCGGACTAGCCGCTATTGATGGATTGCGGACAGCGGACTTGATCGGCAAGCATGCCATGATGCAGCGATTTGGCCTGACCCTCGTGTTGTCGGCACTGGTCCCCGTTTCGGCGGGGCTGGCGCAATCAGCCTCGGATGGCTCGCGCGCGGTTGTCCAGCCGCTGCCATCGCCTGCGGTCGGCGAGCTCAACTCCGCCTTGCGCCGTATTTCGCGCAATGCCCGCGATGTCGACGCGCTGTCCGATGCCGGATTTGCCTCGCTGCGGCTCGACGATGTCGAGGCGGCGGTCGGGTTCTTCATTCGGGCGCAGGAAGTCCAGCCGGGCAATGCCCAGGTCAAGGTCGGGCTGGCATCCGCCTATCTGCGGTCGGAGCGACCGGTCGAGGCGCTGCAACTCTATCGCGAAGCGGAACAGGCCGGGGCATCGAGCCAGGCCATGGCGGCGGATCGGGGCCTTGCCTACGATCTGGTGGGCGACAACGCTGCGGCGCAACAGGAATATGCCCGCGCACTGACCGGGGCCAGCGCGGATGAAGTGCGGCGCAGACTGGCGCTGAGCCAGGCCATCCAGGGCAATCGCGAAGCGTTCGAGCGCACGCTCTACCCCCTGCTGGAGAAGCAGGACTTCGCTGCCTATCGCACCCGGGCGTTCGCTCTCGCCATCCTCGGTGAGGAAAAGGAAGCGATTGCCATAACCGAGGCGGTCATGCCAGCGGACCTCGCCGCGCGGATCGCGCCTTACCTCAACTTCATGCGCCGCCTGACCCCGGCGCAGCAGGCCGCCGCAGCCAATCTCGGCAACTTCCCGCGCGCCGCGCAGATCGGGCGCGATGATCCGCGGATACTTGCCTATCGCGGAGCCAGTGCCGGCGTGCGGACGGCCGATGCCTCGCTTGCCCCCAGTGGCCCGCCACTCGGGGCACAGGCGCAACCGGCGCCCGCGCGGACCGAATCCCAGGCCCAGCGGCGGCGGCCGGGGCGCGGCTCGACCCGGGTGGACCAGACCCCTGCGGCAACGCCCCCTGTGCCGGAGACTGCCGTGGCAGCGAGGCAGGAACCTGCTTCTGTGCCGAAGCCCCAGCCGGAAGCGCCCAGGCCGGAAGTTGTCGCGCGTGCGGAACCGGCCCCTGTCACGCCGCCGCCCGCACCGGTGATCGCTCCGCCAGCCGCAGAGCCGCCGCCCACCGCCATCGCTGCCGCTCCATCGCAACCCGGGTTCGATCTTGCCCGGGTCTCTCCGCCTGAACCCGCTACGCCGACACCACCTGTCGAGAAAGCGATCGAGACCCCGCCGCCCGCGCCGCTGCTGCCAGCGCCGGAACCGGCGCCACCTCCTGCGCGCGTGGCCGATGCCTTTGCCGATCTGGCTACCCCAACTGCCCCACAAGTTGCCCGCACGCCCGACGCGGTCGACATTACCCGGATCAAGCCGCCGCGCGAGGTCGAGAAGAAGCCCGAGCCACCTGCCGCAAAGCCGCCGCCGCCTCCACCCCATCCCAGCCGCCACTGGGTCCAGCTCGCCACCGGGCGTGACAGGTCCGCGCTCCGGTTTGACTGGCGCAGGTTCGCGGTCAAGGCCCCGGAATTGCTCGGGAAACTCGATCCGCACGTGACGCCGTGGGGGCAGGCCAACCGCTTGCTGGCGGGGCCATATGACTCGCCCAAGGCGGCCAATGCGGCGCTTGCTGCGCTCAAGAAGGCGGGTCTGGACGGGTTCGTCTTCACCAGCGATGCTGGTCAGGAAGTCGAAAAGCTGCGTTGATCGCGTCCGGCGGGAGCAGCCGGTTTTGCACAGGGTTTGAACAGGCCATTAAGGTTGTCCCCAGCGCCGCGCGGGCTTCCGATAGCGCTGTTGGACCAGGTCGCGTTATCCGGCTGGCAGATGCACAGCGCAAGGATTTCCCCCGCATGAGAGTGGCAGACGAAAGCGATGCTTCCGGTCACGATGCCGCCCCGCTCGACATGCTGGCGGCGCTGTTCGACGCGCGCGGCTGGCCGTGCGAATCGGTCAGCGAAGACGAGCTGACCGGCGAGATCCAGGGCAGCTGGGCGAAATACCAGCTGCGCGGGATCTGGCGGCAGGAAGACCGGGTGCTGCAATTGCTGTGCCTGCCCGATATCCGCGTGTCCGACAGCAAGCGGCGCGATGCCAACGAACTGCTGGCGCTGGTCAACGAACAGCTGTGGCTCGGCCATTTCGACATCTGGTCGAACGGCAAGGTCCTGCTTTACCGGAACGGGGTCATGCTGGGCAGCGACGGTCTGCTGGGGATCGACCAGGCGCAGGCACTGGTCGAAACGGCGGTGGACGAGTGCGACCGTTTCTATCCGGCCTTCCAGTTTGTGTTGTGGGGCGACAAAAGCCCGCGCGATGCGCTTGACGCGGCGCTTGTCGATGC
>JAHDXX010000230.1 GCA_023384025.1 Sphingomonadaceae bacterium | reverse complement strand
TTGCGCGCCGCAGGTGTCGAACGGGACAATATCTATGATGATCTTGCTTCCGGCGGTCGTGATGATCGCCCTGGCTTGACTGCCTGCCTCAAGTCATTGCGTGACGGCGATGTGCTGGTGGTCTGGAAGCTCGATCGCCTCGGACGATCGCTTGCCCATCTGGTCAACACGGTGAAGGAGCTGTCAGACCGCAAGATCGGCCTGCGGGTTCTGACTGGAAAGGGCGCTCAGATCGACACCACGACTGCGTCCGGTCGCATGGTGTTCGGAATCTTCGCCACCTTGGCCGAGTTCGAGCGGGATCTGATCCGAGAGCGCACCATGGCGGGTCTCGCCTCCGCGAGAGCGCGCGGTCGCAAGGGCGGACGAAAATTCGCGCTCACCAAAGCTCAGGTGCGTCTCGCGCAAGCCGCCATGGCCCAGCGCGATACTTCAGTTTCCGATCTCTGCAAGGAACTCGGCATCGAGCGCGTCACTCTCTACCGATATGTCGGTCCCAAAGGCGAGCTCAGAGACCATGGAAAGCATGTTCTCGGACTTACGTAGCAACTCGTTTCTTTTCGCAGGTTGAGCCACCTCCGCGCTTCATCAGAAAACTGAAGGAACCTCCATTGAACCCACATTTCCCAAGTAAGGCGCTGATTTCGCTGTCCTGACCATTATATTTCCTATATAAAACATGGTGTTGAAGGCTGCGAGGGGCGCGTTTCATGGATCACCCAGAGGGTGCGGGCTTGCAACGGGCAGATCGGGTGGATTTCGACCCTCGCGTGCGGCTGGAATTTCGCGGCACGCAGCTCAGTTCCGACGGCGGCCTTCTGGTGATGCGCGAGCTTGATGACGCGCTCGGGTTGTCCGATTTGGCGTCAGCGGCGCTGCGCGATACTCGCTCTGGCAAGAACACGGTCCATCGGCTCGACGGCCTGTTCCGGCAATCAGTCTTTGGGCGGCTGGCCGGATACGAGGATGTCAACGACGCCAACCGTCTCGCCTGCGATCCGGTCATGCGCCAAGTTGTCGGCGGCAGAGCGGTCGATGCACAAGCGGCCTCGGCATCGCAGATGGGACGGTTCGAGACCGAGACGCTGGCTCTGGCCGGGAACCGTGCCGCGCTGGCCGACCTGAACGGGCAATGGATCGACCGGTTCCATGACCGTAACGGGCTGAAGTACATCGTTCTGGACATGGACAGCTCGGTCAGCCCGACCCATGGCGACCAGGAAGGGTCCGCCTGGAATGGCCATTTCGACTGTAGCTGCTATCACCCCAACTTTCTGTTCAACCAGTTCGGGATGCTGGAACGCTGCGCCCTGCGCCATGGCAACGTCCACAGCGCCGATGGCTGGCGTGATGTTCTCGACCCCGTCATTGCGCGCTACGCGGAGCGCGACCTTGGTGGCAGGTTCTTCCGGGCCGATGCTGCCTACGCGATCCCGGCGATCTATGAGCGATTGGAAGAAGCGCGGTTCTTCTACGCCATCCGGCTGCCCGCAAACGCGGTCCTCAAGGACAAGATCGCGCATCGGCTAACGCGCCCTGTCGGGCGGCCGTCACTGACCAAGGTCAAGCGGTTCTTCGAGGAATTCGAGTATCAGGCGGCGTCCTGGGACAAGGAACGCCGGGTGATCGCCAAGATCGAATGGCATCCGGGCGAACTGTTCCCGCGTGTCGGCTTCATCGTCACCAACCTGCCGATGGAGCCGGACTGGGTGGTGCGGTTCTACAACCAGCGCGGCACCGCCGAGCAGCACATCAAAGAGGGCAAATACGCCTTTCGCTGGACGCGGCTGTCGTGCCGGAAGTTCCGCGACAATGAGGTGCGGCTGCAACTGCACGCCCTGGCGTACAACCTGGCCACCTTCTTGCACTGCATCGAGCTGCCCGAGGCCATGGCCGACTGGTCGTTGACCAGCCTGCAACTGAAGCTGATCAAGATCGGGGCACGTGTGGTCCGTCACGCCCGCACCATCACCTTCCAGCTGGCCGAGGTCGCTGTCACCGGCACGATGGTACGCGCCATCCTCGCCGCTATCCGCCGATTGCGAGCGCCACCGCTATGCGCATGATCGCGATCCACGCTCAAACTGAACGAAAGCGGCTGGACAGATCTGTCCGCTGCGCTGAAAAACGCCGCCCCTGGGCAAGGAAACAGCGGCTTCGCGGTCTGATCCGTCCAGATCCAGCAGTCTGCGCGACCGCAGGTGCCGCTTGCGGCAGAAAATCCTTGTCTAGCGCTCGGATACAGGCGATCTTCACCTCAAACGACACGCCACTTGGGGAATGCAGGTTGAATCGAACTAATATTTTTTTTGGTGAATCGCATTCTGACTGGTTGCCTGTCAGAGGCGGAGAATCTGGTGATTTTGTTTTTCGACGTGGTGACGGGCATGCCTTCGCGAAAATCGCACCTGCTTCCCGCCGCGGTGAGCTCGCTGGAGAGCGTGACCGCCTCATTTGGCTCAAAGGTCGAGGTGTGGCTTGCCCCGAGGTGATCAACTGGCAGGAGGAACAGGAGGGTGCATGCTTGGTGATAACGGCAATTCCGGGAGTACCGGCGGCTGATCTGTCTGGAGCGGATTTGCTCAAAGCGTGGCCGTCAATGGGGCAGCAACTTGGCGCTGTTCACAGCCTATCGGTTGATCAATGTCCGTTTGAGCGCAGGCTGTCGCGAATGTTCGGACGCGCCGTTGATGTGGTGTCCCGCAATGCCGTCAATCCCGACTTCTTACCGGACGAGGACAAGAGTACGCCGCAGCTCGATCTTTTGGCTCGTGTCGAACGAGAGCTACCGGTGCGGCTCGACCAAGAGCGCACCGATATGGTTGTTTGCCATGGTGATCCCTGCATGCCGAACTTCATGGTGGACCCTAAAACTCTTCGATGCACGGGTCTGATCGACCTTGGGCGGCTCGGAACAGCAGATCGCTATGCCGATTTGGCACTCATGATTGCTAACGCCGAAGAGAACTGGGCAGCGCCAGATGAAGCAGAGCGCGCCTTCGCTGTCCTATTCAATGTATTGGGGATCGAAGCCCCCGACCGCGAACGCCTTGCCTTCTATCTGCGATTGGACCCTCTGACTTGGGGTTGATGTTCATGCCGCCTGTTTTTCCTGCTCATTGGCACGTTTCGCAACCTGTTCTCATTGCGGACACCTTTTCCAGCCTCGTTTGGAAAGTTTCATTGCCAGACGGGACTCCTGCAATCGTCAAGGGATTGAAACCTATAGAAGACATTGCTGATGAACTGCGCGGGGCCGACTATCTGGTATGGCGCAATGGGAGGGGAGCAGTCCGGTTGCTCGGTCGTGAGAACAATCTGATGTTGCTCGAATATGCCGGGGAGCGAATGCTCTCTCACATCGTTGCCGAGCACGGCGACTACCAGGCGACCGAAATTGCAGCGGAACTAATGGCGAAGCTGTATGCCGCATCTGAGGAACCCCTGCCTTCTGCCCTTCTCCCGATCCGGGATCGCTTTGCAGCTTTGTTTCAGCGGGCGCGCGATGATCAAAACGCAGGTTGTCAAACTGACTACGTCCACGCGGCGATTATAGCCGATCAAATGATGAGCAATGCCTCGGAACTGCGTGGGCTACATGGCGATCTGCATCATGAAAACATCATGTTCTCCAGTCGCGGCTGGCTGGTGATAGATCCCGTCGGTCTGGTCGGTGAAGTGGGCTTTGGCGCCGCCAATATGTTCTACGATCCGGCTGACAGAGACGACCTTTGTCTCGATCCCAGACGCATTGCACAGATGGCGGACGCATTCTCTCGTGCGCTGGACGTCGATCCGCGTCGCCTGCTCGACCAGGCGTACGCTTATGGGTGCCTTTCCGCAGCTTGGAACGCGGATGGAGAAGAGGAGCAACGCGATCTAGCTATCGCGGCCGCGATCAAGCAGGTGCGACAGACGTCATACTAGATATCAAGCGACTTCTCCTATCCCCTCGGAACACATCAATCTTACCGGAGAATATCGTTGGCCAAAGCCTTAGCGTAGGATTTCGCCCTCTCCCGCAAACGACCCCTTGTTGGGGCGGGAGTAGATCGCCGGGCGGGTCACTGTGCCGCCTCCGTCTGGCGCAGGGTCTCGGGAATTTCGTGCTGCTTCTGGTCGGTGATGAGGATTGCCGCCCAACCAGCTTGATAGCGCGGCCCCTCGTGCTTCGGGTTCGGCGCAATCCGCACACGATATTCGCCGCAGGTCGAAAGCCGGGTTCCGCGCTGTTCGCTGTAGATCGCCGCATATTCGGCTTTCGTCAGCTCGACTTGCGGTAGCTCGTCAACCTCCCGGCGATAGGGGTTCTGAACCGAGACTTTGCCGCTCGGGGCTTTGAAATTGAGGATCGGCGGTTTCGCAGGCTTCTTGGCCGGGGGGACATAGCCGCACGATTGCATGAGGTCGCGCCACTCGTCGCCGGACAGTTCCAGCGCCTTGCCGTCTCCGATATGCAGGGGCAAGGGTGCCTCACATTCGACGGTGAAAAGGTCGGCGTCCACCTTCGCACC
>JAHDXX010000229.1:1096-4540 GCA_023384025.1 Sphingomonadaceae bacterium | reverse complement strand
ATCCTGCGGATCAACACCACCAGTGTGTTCGTGCTGTGCCAGGCCGCGCTACCCCACCTGCTCGCGAGCAAGGGCAACGTCGTGAACATCGGCTCGACTTCGGGCCTGCGCGGGATGATCTACACCGCCGCCTATTGCGCCTCGAAGCACGCGGTGGTCGGGATGACGACCGCGCTCGCCGCTGAATATGCCGCCAAGGGGGTGCGGGTGAATGCGGTCTGCCCCGGCCATGTCACCACGCCGATGACGCAGCAGGCCCCGCCGCAGGGGGACATCGACTGGGACATGGTCATGCGCGGCATGCCCAAGCTGACCGATGGCAGTTGCGCCCCGGAAGACATCGCCGAGGCGGTGGCCTATCTCGCGTCCGATCAGGGACGCAAGGCAACCGGCACCGTGCTGGTCGTCGATGGCGGGCAGCTGGTCAGCTGAGCAGCGATCGCGCTGCCTGGCGCCCGTCGAGCAAGGCATTGTCGCGCCGCGCCACGCGCCAGCCCTCGCCCGTGCGCACAAAGTGCCAGCGGTTGGCGGCGACGCGCACGGCGTCCCATCGTGCTTCGTTCTTGCGGAAGACGACACTGTGGCACACGGCGATTGCCTGATCGCCACTCAACGCAATCGTCGGCGCGGACAGCACGTGGGCGCAGCCGCTTGCCATAAGCTCCCGATGCATGGGCCCTTCGATCAGCGCCGCAATGGCGGCATGGCCCCGCGCCTCGGGAAATCCATCGACTGCATAGACCCCGTCGCTGGTCCACAGCTTCGCGACCGCTGCAGCATCGCCGCTATCGGCCAGCGACCCGTAGCAGGCAATGATATCGCGGATCGCCTCACGGTCTTCCAGCGCCCGCAGACGTGCTTCGCCGGTGTCAGCCACGGGCCGCCGCGCGGCCTGCCTGCCGCCCGAAGAAGGTGCAATCGGCCAGACTCATGCCCGAGGAGTATCCATGCCCCCATGCGGGAAGACCGCTGGTGCAGCGCCCGGCTGCATAGAGGCCCGGGATCGCCGCCCCGTCGCGGCCCAGCACTTCACCATCGGTCGAGGTGTGCAGCCCGCCCAGGGTGAAGAAGCTGAAATAGCTCGTCTGGAAATTGAGCTCCAGCGCGACAAACGGCCCCTGGTCGAGCGGCGTGAGGATCGGCGGGTGCTTGTCGAACAGCGGATCACGCCCTTCGCGGGCGTGGGCGTTGTAAAATGCCATCGTGGCGCTGAGCGAGCCCGGCGGCATCTCCAGCTCCGCCTCGACCTCTTCCCATGTGTCGCCGGTGCCGGCGATGTCCGTGCGAGCGAAATCCATCGGCTGGACGAACTGCGCGCTGTCGAGCAGCAGGTAGACCTTGCCGCCCGGCTGGTCGACCGCGCAGCGGCTGACCCGGCCGTGGTAGCAATCCTCGTTGATGAAGCGCTGGCCGTGGACGTTGACGAACACGCCGTTGGCGTGGCTTTCCGGCATGGTCCAGGGGCAGGTGGTGAAGAACTGGTCCATGTGGATCGCATCGCCGCCCGCGCCCACCCCGAGCAGGATGCCGCTGCCGTCGTCCTTGTCGCCAATCGGATCGTTGAGCTTGAAGGTGTCGGGGCAATGCTTGCGCCGCATCGCTTCGTTGAACACGAACCCGCCGGTCGCCAGCACCACGCCCTTAATAGCGCGGACGAAGCGCGGCTGGTTGTCGATCCGCACGATCACGCCGACAACACGCCCCTGATCCTCGATCAGCGCCAGAGCGCGGGCGTCGACGATGATTTCGACACCTTTGGACCGCGCACTGGCCTCCAGCACATCGACCAGCGGGCGGCCCCCGCCCCAGCCCATGTGCTGGATGACATGGCCGCGAGGAGCGGGCTTGGCGATGTCGCAGAACGGCGCGGCGGCCTCGCTGCCGGACCAGATCAGGGTGCTGTCATCGGTCGGCTCGATGTGTTTGCCGGGCAGATAATTGCCGCGATAGGGCACGCCCTGCGCCTTGAGCCAGGCATAGTGGCCCAGCGCCTCGCGCCCGTAGAGATCGCACTTGGCCTCGTCCACACAGGGGCCGCCAGCGGCCTTGAGATAGGCAGTGAAATCCTCGGTGCTGTCCTCGAACCCAGCCGCGCGCTGGGCATCGGTGCCGCCCCCTCCGCCGATATAGATCTCCCCGCCCGACAGGCCCGAAGCCCCGCCGCTGCCCGAATTGCGCTCGAACAGCATGACCTTCGCGCCCGTGTCGGCTGCTTCGATTGCGGCGCAGGCCCCCGCCGCGCCGAAGCCGATCACCGCGACCTCGGTCTCGAGATCCCAGCGTTCGACCTCTGCTGCCCGATAGGGCCGGTGGAGCGAAATCTCAGGCATCGGTGCCTTGCGCCTTCAGCATGTCGAGTGCGACGTCGACGATCATGTCCTCCTGCCCGCCAACCATCTTGCGCCGACCCAACTCGACCAGAATGGCGCGGGTATCGAGGCCGTAGTCCTCGGCGGCCTTTTCAGCATGGCGCAGGAAGCTCGAATAGACCCCGGCATAGCCAAGCGCGAGCGTTTCGCGGTCCACCCGCACCGGGCGATCCTGCAAGGGGCGGACGAGATCTTCCGCCGCATCCATCAGCGCCATGACGTCGCAGCCATGGTTCCAGCCCTTGCGGTCGGCAGCGGCAATAAACACTTCCAGCGGGGCATTGCCCGCCCCTGCCCCCATCCCCGCAAGGCTGGCGTCGATCCGCACCGCGCCATACTGCGCTGCGACAATCGAATTGGCGACGCCCAGCCCAAGGTTGTGGTGCGCGTGCATGCCGCGCTGCGTTTCGGGTTTCAGCACCCGATCATAGGCCTCAAGCCGCTCGCGCACCCCGTCCATGTCGAGCGCGCCGCCGCTGTCGGTCACGTAGACGCATTGCGCACCGTAGCTTTCCATCAGCAGGGCCTGCTGCGCGAGCGCCTCGGCGTCGATCATGTGGCTCATCATCAGGAAGCCCGAGACGTCCATACCCAGATCGCGCGCAATCCCGATGTGCTGCTTCGAAACGTCCGCCTCGGTGCAATGGGTCGCGACCCGGACCGAGCGCACCCCGATGTCGTAGGCGCGGCGCAGTTCCTCGACCGTGCCGACGCCCGGCAGGATCAGCGTGGTCAGCACGCTGCGTTCCAGCACATCGGCCACGGCTTCGAGCCATTCCCAGTCGGTGTGCGCGCCGAACCCGTAGTTGAAGCTCATGCCGGACAGGCCATCACCATGCGCAACCTCGACCGCATCGACCCCGGCCCTGTCGAGCGCGGCGGCAATCTCGCGCACGCTGTCGATGCCGTACATGTGGCGGATCGCGTGCATCCCGTCGCGCAGGGTCACGTCCTGGATGTAGAGCTTGTCGCCCTGTTCGACGTTGAAAGTGGTCATCGTTGCGCTCCCTCCCGTTAGTGGGGGGGCCGGGTTGGGGAAGGGGGGCGGGGGGGTGATGGCTTTCGCGCCAACGAA
>JAHDXX010000229.1:0-1086 GCA_023384025.1 Sphingomonadaceae bacterium | reverse complement strand
CTGTGGTCCCCCCCCCCCCGCGGGTGGCCCCCGCCGCCCCCCCTGGGGGCGGGGGTGCTCCCTACTCCGCTCGACACGAACGGCGGGAGAGATATTCGGTTGATCAAGTTCATGCCGCGATCCTTTCGGCAATCAGTTCGCCAGTCGCCTTGGCCGCGGCGGTCATGATGTCGAGATTGCCCGAATAGCTCGGCAGGTAATCGCCTGCGCCTTCGACCTCGAGCAGGATCATCGTCTTGATCCCGGTAAACTCGCCCATGCCGGGGATGCGCAGCGGATTGTTGTCACCGAAGCGTTCGAACTGGACCTGCTGCTTGAGGCGGTAGCCGGGGACATAGGCCTGCACCCTGGCGACCATCGCTTCAACCGAGGCGCGGATCGCATCTTCGTTCGCGCCTTCGGACAGGGTGAACACCGTGTCGCGCATGATCATCGGCGGTTCGGCCGGGTTGAGGATGATGATCGCCTTGCCCCGCGTCGCCCCGCCGACCGCTTCGATCGCGCGGGCAGTAGTGCGGGTGAACTCGTCGATGTTGGCGCGCGTCCCCGGCCCGGCCGAGCGCGACGAAACCGAAGCGACGATCTCGGCATAGTGGACTTTCGCCACCTGGCTGACGGCGGCGACCATCGGGATCGTCGCCTGCCCGCCACAGGTCACCATGTTGACGTTGGGCGCGTCGAGGTTCGCTTCCATGTTGACCGGCGGCACCGTGAACGGGCCGATGGCTGCCGGGGTCAGGTCGACCACCCGGACGCCATCAGCCCGCAGCGCCTCGTCATGCACCTTGTGCGCGTAGGCGCTGGTGGCATCGAAAGCGATGCGGATGTCCTTGTAGCAATCGAGCGCCTTCAACCCCTCGATCCCCTCGTGCGTGGTCGCGACGCCATGCTCGCGCGCCATGGCCAGGCCTTCGCTGGCCGGGTCGATCCCGACCACTGCCGCCAGCTCCATGTTCTGCGGATACTTGAGCATCTTGATCATCAGGTCGGTGCCGATATTGCCCGAACCGATAATCGCGGTTTTCACCTTCGTCATTGCTTTTCCTAGACAAAATGCGCGGTGCAGGTGCCCACGCCATGCAGTTC